>CAWUMT010000019.1:0-13082 GCA_963923735.1 uncultured Acidimicrobiales bacterium | reverse complement strand
GGAAGGGAGCGGGTTCGCCCTAGCATCGACGAGGTTTCCCCCACCCGAAGAGGAGCACCCCCCCCGTGACCACGCAGATCTCTGGCGATCTCGTCGACCTTGATCCGAAGCGCTGGCGCGCGCTGATAGTGATCGCCATCGCCTCGCTGATGGTGGTGCTCGACGCGGCGATCATGAACATCGCCCTTCCTCAGGCCCAACAGGCACTCCACATCTCCACCGCCAACCGTCAGTGGGTGGTGACCTCCTACACGTTGGTCTTCGGTGGGTTCCTCCTCCTCGGTGGTCGGATTGGTGACTATGCAGGGCGAAAGAAGGCCTTCATCATCGGTCTTGTCGGCTTCGCCCTCGCCTCGGCGCTCGGCGGGTTCGCCCAGGACCAGTCGATGCTGCTCGCGGCACGGGCACTCCAAGGTGTCTTCGGTGCGCTGCTCGCACCCGCCGCGCTGAGTCTCATCTCGGTCACCTTCGTCAACTCCGAGGAGCGCGCCAAGGCGTTCGGTGTCTACGGCGCCATCTCTGGCGTGGGTGCGGCCATCGGTCTGATCGCCGGCGGTCTGCTCACCCAGTTCCTCAACTGGCGGTGGTGCCTGTTCGTGAACATCCCCATGGCTCTGCTCGCCGTCGGCCTTGCGGTGCCCAACGTGCACGAGTCGAAGATCGAGGGCAAGACCAAGTACGACGTGCCTGGTGCGATCCTCTCCACGCTGGGGTTCGTCTCTTTGGTCTACGGCTTCACCCAAGCTGCTCAGCCTGGTCATTCCTGGGGCTCGACCTCCACGCTCGTCTATCTGATCGGCGGTGGCCTCCTGCTCATTGCCTTCGTCATTGTCGAGCTCAACGTGAAGCAGCCGCTGCTGCCGATGTCGGTGCTGCTGAACCGTGTGCGTGCGGGTTCCTTCATCGCTCAGTTCTTCGTGGCCATTGGAATGTTCCCGATGTTCCTCTTCATGACCTTCTACTTCCAGCAGATCCACGGTTGGAGCCCGATCCACGCCGGTGTGTCCTTCCTGCCGTTCTCCCTTGGAGTGATCACCTCAGCCACGGTGGCCTCGAAGCTGCTCCCCAAGATCGGACCTCGTCCCATCGCCACGGTGGGTCCCATCGTCGGTGCGCTGGGCATGTTCTGGCTGAGCACCTTGAAGCCGGATTCCTCGTACCTCACCCACGTGCTTCCGTCGCTGGTGATGATGAGCCTCGGCCTTGGGCTCGCCTTTGTGACGGTGACGGCGACCTCGCTGTTCAACGTTCCGTTCCACCAGTCGGGCGTGGCGTCCGCGTTGCAGAACCAGACCGGTCAGATCGGTGGATCGCTGGGCACCGCGCTGCTCAACACGATCGCCGTGTCCACGACGGCCGCCTACGTCATCGCCCACCCCTGGCACGGAGCGACCCTTCCTGCAGGCATGCAGCCGCCCGACGCACTCGTCCACGGCTATTCGATGGCCTTCCGAGCCGGAGCGATCAGCCTGTTCCTCGCCGGCGTGATCTACTTCCTCTTCGTCAATGTCGACCGCGAGCATCTCGCGCAGCACGACGACGTCGCGGCCCCGGGTGAGGCAGCTCACCTTGGCTGACGAGGTTGCCGGGAGGCGAGCTCAGCGGCGCGCTTCGAAGAACGTGCGCAGAACCTCGGCACAGTCGTCAGCAAGGACGCCGGTGGTGATCTCCGGCTCGTGGTTCAGGCGCGGATCGCTCAGCAGGTTGTAGCGGGAGCCCACTGCCCCAGCTTTGGGGTCCATCGCGCCGATCACCAGCCTGGGGACTCGTGCGTTTAGGAGAGCACCTGCGCACATCGCACAAGGTTCGAGCGTGACGACCACCGTCACCTCGTCGAGGCGCCAGGAGCCCAGGAGGTCGGCTGCCTGACGGAGGAGTTCGACTTCTGCATGGGCAGTGGGGTCCTTGGAGGCCTCTCGAGCATTTGCGGCGACGCAGAGCACCTCGCCATTGCGGAGCGCGACTGCGCCGACGGGCACCTCACCGTCGGAGGCTGCCCGTCGAGCTGCCTCGAGGGCGAGGCCCATGGCCTCTGCATCGCTCAGCGCTGCCATTGGCGGAGACGGTGGGATTTGAACCCACGGTGAGTTTCCCCACACACGATTTCCAATCGTGCCGATTCGGCCGCTCTCGCACGTCTCCAGATCCCACGGGAGAGCTCCTGCGGATCGGAACGCTAAGGATAGCGCCAGTCCGTCAAGCCCCCTGAATCAGGGCGCCGTGAGCAGTTTGGGTTCCTTGACTTGGAGCGGCTCGGTCACCCCATCGACGTCAAGCGTGCACATCGTGACCCGCAACTTGCCGCCACCACTCGTCGTGATGCAGCCCGAGATCCTGGCCTGCAATCCATAGCGCAGGAGGGAGGGCGAGATGATGGCGTCCTGTCCTTCAGGGAACAGCACCGCCCATGGTCCTGGCGTCTGGACCACATGGGTGCTGGCTTTCGCCCACCATTGTTTGCTCATGACGCCATCGAGGTTGCCCCCCAACCGGACGATGTCGGTCGAAGCGGGGAAGGTCGTGAGCAACGCCCCGGCTGGGAAGGATGAACCCGTCACGACGAGGTGACCGGTGTTCTTGGCGTTGAGGGCAGCGGTGTCTGCGTCGGAGAGAAGTTTGGGGGTGAAGGCAACCCGCTTGACCGGAGCTCCTGCACCGCCGACGAGAAGGGCGAGCACACAGGCCGCAGAGACGATCCACGGAGCGATCGAGCGGGAGGGAGACGCCTCGATGGCGATGAGGATGAGCACCGTTGCGATAGCCATCTCCAGCGCAGTCCCGTAGCGATAGATCACCAACGTCGAGGTCCAGATGAAGAAGCCCAGGATCGAGGAGGTCGCGAGGAAGACGATGTTCGGTCGACGTCTGCCGAAGAGCTCGAGCGTCAGAACGACCACCAGTGCGATCACTCCGAGGACGAGAAGTGGCGAGCGCTGCAGGAGGTTGCCACTTTCGAGGAGGCGAGAGCCGACGAGCAGCCCCTTGATGTTGCTCAGCCAGTCGCCCACGCCGTGGACTGCGAAGCGCCGATCCTGGATGTTTTCCGCGAGCTGATCGGGTGATCCAGCAAGTCGGTTGAAGTAGGGGTAGAAGGGATTCTGGTAGCGCTTCGCCACCATCACCCCGGTGGGCGCGTAACAGATCAGCGCCGTCGCGAATGTGGTGCCAGCGAGCAGACACCACGAACCAATCTTGCGTCGCAGCGAGATCGACGGTTCGGTTCCTGCAAGGACTGCCACTCCGAAGCCCAGGACGAGGGCGACCACGAACATCGCCGCAGTGAACTTCGCCGCGGTGGCGAAACCAAGTGTGACTCCGGCCAATCCGAGCAGGGTGAGGTTCCGTCGAGGGCGCGTCGTGAGTTGGGCCCAAGAGATCAGGCCGGCTCCGAGGAAGATCGGAAGCGCGATCAATGAGTCCGATGCCGTGGTGCCGAGCTCGGTCACATAGAGCGCGCAACCGAGTGCCATCCCTCCGGCCACCGATCCCAGTCCGAGGGAACTGAGGACAGAACGTTGGCGCAGACGCGCCACTCGCCAGACCCCATACGCGAGCACCGCAGGACCCAACGATTCGCTGAAGGCGATCAGCTGACTTCCGGTTCGAGGTCCGAGGTGAGCCAGGGCGAGGTAGTAGAAGGTGTTGGGGATGGGACTCAGGTAGGTCTGCATCTGCCCAGGGAACGCGAAGGGCGAGCCGAAGCCGTGGAAGACCGCCCATCCGGAGAAGTACTCGTAGTTCAAGGTGTCCCACCACAGCGACATCCCAAGTGCCGTGCTGATCACGATGGAGATCCCGGCGCTGAGGAGTGCAAAGCCGGAGAAGACGCCAACTTCGAGGAGCCGGGCTCGGCGATCCAACGAGGTGCTCGACCCTTCGGATCTGTCGGGAGTCTCTGTCGCCAAGGACATCGCGTGATGGTAGCGATCTGCCGGTGGAAACGGGGGTTTTGCCCGCAAGAGACGGTCGTGTCGGTGGGGGTATGCTCAAAGCGCTTCGGTTCTCGGAGCGGTGGCCGGGTCCTGCGCAACGTCTCCTCGTGAACCGAGTCAGGGTCGGAAGGCAGCAGCTCTCAGCGGGTCTGGGCGTGTGCCGCAGCCAACCTGGCCATCGCTCCGAGGACCGATGCTTCGCGTCAGCCTCCGATCCGTCACAGCGCTCCCGGTAGCATGCGCCCATGGCGACTTCGGAGGCAGAGCTCGTGACACCCGAGGATCCCTTCGTCTCGCTCTATCGCCGGTATCGCCCGGGCAAGTTCTCTGAGCTGCGTGGCCAGGATCATGTGGTGCGCGCCCTTCGCTCGGCAGTGCGTGATGACAAGGTTGCCCACGCCTACCTCTTCAGTGGGCCGCGAGGGACTGGAAAGACCTCCACGGCGCGGATCCTGGCCAAGGCGCTCAACTGCGAGCATCCCGATGAAGGTGACCCCTGTGGTGTGTGCGCCAGCTGCGTGGCCATCACCCGCGGGACGAGCATGGACGTCACCGAGCTTGACGCTGCTTCGAACAACGGCGTCGATGAGGTGCGTGACCTGATCTCCCATGCAGCTCTGGGTTCGCCGGGGCGGCGCAAGGTCTACATCATCGACGAAGTCCATATGCTGACGAACGCGTCGGCCAACGCGCTCCTCAAGACCCTTGAGGAACCTCCGGGCCATGTGGTCTTCGTCCTGGCGACGACGGACCCCCAGAAGGTCCCCGCCACCATCAGGAGCCGCACGCAGCACCTTGAGTTCCGACTGCTCTCCGCGGAGACACTCGAGGGTCTCCTCAAGGGAGTTCGAGATGACGCAGGCCTCGGGCTCGACGATGAGGCTGTCGCGCTCGCGGTCCGAAAGGGAAAGGGTTCAGCGCGTGACGCCCTGAGCGCCCTGGATCAGGTGGCGGCTTCGGGCGAGGTGGCTGATGAGCGTCCTGGCCGTCTGGCCGAGGTGTTGGCAGGGATCGCAGACGAGGATCCCGGGAGGTGCCTCACCGCTTTGGCGGCGTTGCGGGAGGAGGGATGGGGCCCCCAGCGCCTTTCAGTGGAGATCGCCGACGATCTTCGTCAGGCATTCCTTCTCCGCGTCGCCGCGGAGCTCGCTGAGGTGACCGGCCCTGACCGAGACCGTCTGGCGGAGCTCGCCGAGCGCATGGGCCTGGCTCGGGTGGTCCGCGCCCTCGAGCTGATCGGACGATGCCAGGTGGAGATGCGTGACGCACCTGACCAGTTGGTCGTCCTCGAGGTGGCACTCGTGCGTGCGGCTCGCAGTGACGCCGATCCCGCGGGGGGGACCGGTGAACTGACCGATCGGGTGGCCAAACTCGAGCGCCGTGTGGCGGAGCTCGCTGCGGGTGCGCCCTCGATGGCCGCGCCTGCTGCGCCAGCTCCTGCGGCTCGCACCGCATCGGTGCCCGAAGGGGAGAAGCCGGCACTTGGTGCCTACAGCTCGCGTCGACCCCGAAGGACTCCTCCGGCGACCGAGTCTGAGGTTCCCGCGGAGGAGGCTGCGCCTGAACCTGCAGTGGCCGCCGCATCGGAGGCCCCCGCGCCGTCTGCCCCGCTCCACGAAGGTGCAGTGACTGCAGATGCCGTGGTGGCCGCGTGGAAGGGACCCATCCTCGGATCGCTTCGTGGTGCGGAGAAGGCACGGTTCTCTGTGCCTCCTGTGGCCTTCGTCGACGGTGTCCTCAGCCTGCTGGTGGCCACCGAGCAGTTCCGCGCCACGTGCGAGCCCCAGCTGCCCACCCTGCGTGCGGCGCTGCGTGACCACTTCGGTGATGCCGTTCGCCTCGAGGTTGTCGTGAACGCCGAGGCAGCCAAGCAGGAGACGGATGATCCGGGTCGGCGCACAACGTCCAAGGGGCCCAAGGCGGGGTCGGCCTCCGAGCCTGAGCCCGAGGAGATCGGTCACATCGATCTCGAGGAGTTCGAGGCCACGGCCACCGCTTCAGCGGGAGGCTCGATGGCCACGGAGAAGATCTTCGAGGCGTTCCCCGGCGCCACCGAGGAGGACTAGGTGTACACGGCGTCGTTGCGCCGGCTCATCGATGAGCTCGGACGGATGCCCGGAGTGGGTCCCAAGTCAGCTCAGCGCATCGCCTTCCACCTCCTCAAGGTTCCCGACGAGGAGGCCCGACGTCTTGCCGAGGCCATCATCGAGGTCAAGGAGAAGACGATCTTCTGTGACCGCTGCGGCAACATCGCAGAGGTCGGCGAGCTCTGCCCGATCTGCTCTGACGTCCGGCGGGAGTCCTCGACAATCTGTGTGGTCGAAGACCCCCGCGACATCGTGGCGGTGGAGCGCACCGGACAATTCCGCGGGACCTATCACGTGCTGCATGGGGCACTCAATCCACTCGAGGGCGTGGGCCCCGAGCAGTTGAGCGTGGCCAAGCTGCTCGATCGCCTCGAGCCCGAAGGGGTGACCGAGGTGATCTTGTGCACCAATCCGAATCTCGAGGGCGAGGCCACGGCGTTGTACTTGGCCAAACAGCTCACCCCGCGTGGCCTCACCGTGACCAGGCTGGCCTCGGGGCTCCCCGTGGGCGGTGACCTTGAGTACGCGGACGAGCTGACGCTCGGACGGGCCCTCGAGGGACGACGGACGATCGAGAGCTGACTCGCCTCAGATGAAGGCGATGGTGGTGAGCAGTCCCAGGGCCAGGCAGTAGACGCCGAACGGCCAAAGGGTCTTGGTCTCGAACCACTTCACGAGGAACTTCACCGAGACGTACGCGGCGATCCCTGCGGCGATGGCCCCGACGATGCACTGCCCACGCACACCGTTGCCGAGGGAACCGAAGAGGTCGGGCAACTTGTAGAGCCCTGCCGCCAGGATGATCGGCGTGGCCAGCAGGAAACTGAAGCGGGCCGAGTCCTCGTGGTCCATCCCGTTGGTGATGCCCGCCACCATGGTCATGCCCGAACGAGAGATGCCGGCGAACAGCGCGAGGATCTGCGCGGCGCCGATCCACAGGCCGCGCCACAGGCTCAAGTTCTCAAGGGTTCGCAGAGAGCCGGACTCCTCGTCGGAGACCGCCACGCCGGCACGGACGTGACGGCCCTTGGGTGCGCTCAGGCGTCCTCCGTGCATGAGCGTGCGGCGGCGGACCACTTCTCCGAGCAGGAGGATCGCGCCGTTGATCATCAGGAAGATCGAGGCGGCGAGGGGCTTGGCGAAGATGGTGCGCAGCTTGTGCTCGAAGGCCAGACCGACCACGCCGACGGGGATCGTTCCGATGATGAGCAACCAGGCCAGACGCTGGGCGGGAGTCTGGATTCGGCGTTCGCTCACCGAGCTGACGACGCCACCGATCACCTGTGCCCAGGTACGCCGGTAGTAGACGAGCAGCGCGATGGCGGTCCCGACGTGGAGTGCCACCAAGAAGGCAAGGAAGTAGGACTCGTTCGCTGACTGAGCAGTGACCATCGAGTTCCAACCGAAGAGCTTCGGGAAGATGACACCGTGGCCAAGGCTCGAGATCGGGAAGAGCTCCGTGATCCCTTGGAGGATGCCCATGATGATCGCCTGGAGGTAGGACACGTCGCTTCCTTGTCGCTCGAAGTCGCCACCCACGCTAGGCGGTGGGCTTCGCGTGGCGGTCGACACCTTGAGGGCTGGCGTCACAGAATGGTGCAATGGACAGGACTCTCTGGCTTCTGCGTCACGCCAAGACACACAAGTCGCCACCGAGAGGTGGAGGAGATCGCCAACGAGAGTTGAGTGCGGTTGGCCGTGACGATGCGGCAGAACTCCGTATCGCCCTCGAATCAGACAAGCTACGTGTCGGACTCCCCGAGCGGGTGTTGTACTCCGAAGCGATGCGCACGACGACCACGGCGACGATGGTCTTCGGCGATCTTGTCGAGGACTGCTGGGGCGATACTCGGCTCTACGGAGCCGATGCCGATGAGGTGCTCAGGATACTCTCAGAGTTTCCAGACGAGGTCACCAGTCTGGCCGTCGTCGGTCACAACCCGACCATTCATGCGCTCAGTCTCGAGCTCTCCGGACCGATGCGCACGCACCCTTTCTCTGAGCGCTATCGGCCCGGTGAACTCTGCGTCCTGCGAGCGAAGGGCGCGACGTGGGCCGAACTCGGCCGAGGCGACTTCGAAATCGAAGCGTCGTGGACGCTCAGCCGACCTTGAGGATCGCTGCGTCTCCCTGACCACCGCCGCCACACAGGGCGGCGATCCCGATGCCACCCCCGCGACGCTTGAGCTCGTAGAGCGTGCTCAGCGCGATGCGATTCCCCGACATGCCGATCGGGTGGCCGAGGGCGATCGCGCCACCGTTGGGGTTGACCTTCGCCTCGTCGAGGCTGAGGTCGTCCATGCTGGCGAGCCCGACTGCGGCGAACGCCTCGTTGATCTCGTAGACGTCCGCGCTCTTCGGATCGATGCCGAGCTTGGCGCAGGCCTTGGCAATGGCGTTCGCCGGCTGGTGGAGCAGGGAGGTGTCGGGACCGGCGACCTGTCCGTAACCGACGAGCTCGCCGAGCCAGTCGATGCCGAGCGAACGCGCCTTGTCCTTCGACATCAGGACCATGGCGGAGCCGGCGTCGGAGATCTGCGAGGCGTTGCCTGCGGTGACGGTGGCGTCAGCATCCTTGGAGAACGCCGGGCGCAGTGCGCCGAGCGATTCTGCGGTCGTCTCGGCCCGGATGCCCTCATCGAGCTCCACCACGGTGTCGCCCTTGCGGCCCTTGACCACGACGGGAACGATCTCCTCAGCGAGACGACCCGCTGCCACCGCGGCAGCGGCGAGCTGGTGGGAACGGGCGGAGAATTCGTCCTGGCGAGCGCGCGAGATTTTGGTGTCGTTCTGGTTGTAGCGCTCGGTGGAGGCACCCATGGCGATGTGCTCGAGGCCACAGGTGAGCCCGTCGAACATCATCGAGTCCACCAGCGAGGTGTCACCGAGCTTGATGCCCGCCCGAAGGCCGTTGGCCAGGTGCGGTGCGTTGGTCATCGACTCCATGCCACCGGCCACGACGATATCGGCGTCGCCGTTCTTGATCATGAGGTCGGCCTGGTAGAGCGCGACGAGGCCGGAGGGGCAGGCCTTGTTGATGGCCACCGAGGTGGCGGTCAAGGGGATCCCACCCTTGGCGGCAGCGGCTCGAGCGGACATCTGGCCGGCACCGGCCTGGATGACCTGGCCCATGAGCACGTAGTCGACGAGGTCGGGGGAGACGCCGGCCCGAGCAAGGGCCTCGGCGATGGCGGCACCGCCGAGATCGGTGGCCTCGAGCGAGCTGAAGGCACCCGAGAGCTTCCCGATGGGCGTCCGGGCTCCTGCGACGATCACGGTCTCCGACATGGTTCCTCCTTGGCCATCCCCATGAAGGTGGGGTGAGGAGAGAACCTAGCGTCCAGTCGCAGGTCGCAGAACTCTGCGGTCAGTCCGAACCGCCTCGCAGCATGGTCGAGCACAGGTGGGAGAAGGCCTGCTCGGGCGTCCGGTTCACCTGATCAGAACGAAGCAGATCGGCGCCCGCCAGTCCCTTCTGGCCCCAGTCGAGGGGCTCTGCCGCCCATGGTGCCAGACCGTCGGGGACCGGATCGCGCCCCTCCACCCCATGGTCACGCACCAGGGCCGTGGGGGTTCCTGCCGAGAGCCACCGGGCCTCGTGGAGGCCGTAGGGATCGCTGCACCAGCCTTCTGCAATCAGAGTTGTCACCGTTTGTCCCCCTAGAGGTCAGATGAAGTTCAGGTTGAGTTTACCTTACGTTCACCTTGAGTCAAGGATGGAGCGGTCGAGTAGCCACAGCTAAGGTCCCGATCAGTGGGAGATCATGCGCACTGGGATGCCATCTACGGCGCCAAAGGGGACGAGGACCTCAGCTGGACAGAGGACGATCCGGCCACCTCGCTGCGCCTGATCACCATCTGGGCGGATCCCGCAGCAGGTCTTCTGGACGTGGGCGGTGGCCGCTCCACGCTGGCAGAGGCCCTCCTCGAGCGGGGATTCGAGGAGGTCACCGTCCTCGACCTCTCCTCCGTGGCGCTCTCGAGGCCCCATGACCCTCGGATCAGGACCATCGTCGGCGACGTCCTGGAGGTAGCCCTGCCCGCTTCACTCGGCACCTGGCATGACCGGGCGGTCTTCCACTTCCTCACCGCCGAGCAGGACCAGCAGCGCTACGTGGAGCGAGCGACCGAGGCGGTGGCACTCGGGGGCGTGCTGGTCCTCGGCTGCTTCGGCCCCGAGGGCCCTGAGTCCTGTTCGGGCCTTCCCGTCGCCCGCCACTCCGCAGCGGACCTCGAAGCGAGGTTTGCGCCTGCGTTCGCGCTCGAGACGAGCGAGCTTCAGATCCATGAGACCCCCTGGGGTGCGGCCCAGCAGTTCTGCTGGGTCGTGCTCCGTCGCTGCTGAACCGTTCACATCGCACCGAGGAAGGAGGTGGAGGTAGGGTCGCCCCGGTACGCACGGACGTCCGATGAGGGGGAGCGATGAGGGAGCAGAAGCGCGGCAAGGCGATCGCCATGACGACCGAGGAGATCGATCAGTACCTCCTCGAGGAGCGGATCTGTCGGGTCGCCACGGTGGGATCCAGCGGCGAGCCGCACGTCAAGCCCCTGTGGTTCGTGTGGGTCGACGGTGCACTCTGGCTCAACTCGATCGTGAAGTCCCAGCGCTGGACCGACCTCGTACGCAGCCCCAAGGTGGCCATCGTCATCGACGGAGGCCACGACTTCATGGAGCTCCACGGTGTCGAGATCATCGGAGCCGCAGAGGTGATGGGCGACGCGCCTCGCACCGAGCTCGCCCCTGAAGGAGATCCGGCCCGCGCTGCGGAGGATGCCTTCGGAGTGAAGTACGCGGGCGGACAGTTCATGCCCGATGGCCGCCACGCGTGGCTTCGAATCGTTCCCGAGAAGATGACCTCGTGGGACTTCCGCAAGATCCAGACAGGAGCCTGACCAATGCACGGACCTCTTCCCCGCCTCGAGCCCGAGACCAGCTACTTCTGGACTGCCGGGCAGGACGGTGCACTCAAGATCCAGAAGTGCACGTCCTGTGGAACCCTGCGCCACACCGCCACACCGATCTGTCGCGAGTGCCGTTCGATGGAGTTCGAATACGCACCTGTCTCGGGCAAGGGTTATGTGCTCGGCTACACGATCAACTACCAGCAGTGGCTCCCTGACATGGCCCCTCCCTACGTGGTGGTCATCGTGGGGTTGGCCGAGGACCTCGGGATCCGGATCACCTCGAACCTTGAGGACGTCGAGTTCGACGCGGTCGAGGTCGGCATGGCCGTCGAGGTCTTCTTCGAGCAGGCCGAAGACGTCTGGCTTCCCAAGTTCCGTCCCTCCGGTGAGACCGCACTCACGGTCGACCAGCTTCCCCACGACGACTACCGGCCCTACGTCCGACCGCCGGCAAGCACCAAGCGCTACGAGAAGGACTGCGCGTTCACCGGCGTGGGTTTCTCTCAGGTCGGCCGCCGTCTGATGCGCGACCCGTTGAGTCTGGCCGTCGAGGCCTGCCTCGCCGCGATCGAGGACGCAGGACTCTCGATTGAGGACATCGACGGACTTGCCACCTACCCCGGTGGCGGTGGCTATGCCGGCGGGTTCTCTGAAGGCGGCGTGTACGCCATCGAAGAGGCGCTGCGCATCCGCCCTACCTGGCACAACGGCGTCATGGAGACCCCGGGCCAGGCCGGTTCGATCGTCTCGGCGATGCTGGCAGTCTCCGCGGGCCTGTGCAAGCACGTGCTCTGCTTCCGCACCGTGTGGGAGACGACTATGCCCGCACGCGGCGGCATGGTGGGATCCGCAGACGGTCGCGTCCCGAGCGGCATGGCCGAGCGGTCCTCCTACGGCGCGATGAGCGCGGCGAACTGGATCGGCATGAACGCGTCGAACTACTTCAAGCGCTACGGCGGCGACCGCGAGGTGCTCGGTCGGATCGCCACCAACAACCGGGCGATGGCCGCGCGCAACCCGCGTGCGATCTACAAGGACCCCATGTCGATGGACGACTACTTCAACGCGCGCATGGTCACCACGCCGTTCGGTCTCTTCGACTGCGATGTGCCGTGCGACGGCTCCGTGGCCATCATCGTCTCGGCCGCCGACGCCGCCAAGGACATGAAGCAGAAGCCCGTGCACATCGAGGCGGTCGGCACGCAGATCATTGAGCCGGTCTCCTGGGACCAGGGCACGATCACGCACGAGCCTCAGCTGCTTGGCCAAGCCCTGCACATGTGGACCCGCACGGACCTCACTCCCAAGGACGTCGACATGGTGCAGCTCTACGACGGCTTCACCTTCAACTGCCTCTCATGGCTCGAGTCACTCGGCTTCTGCGGGATCGGTGAGGCGCCGGACTTCATCGGCGACGGCTCGATCCTCGCTCTGGACGGCGCCCTACCGCTCAACACCAACGGCGGCCAGCTCTCGGGTGGTCGGCTCCATGGCTTCGGCTTCCTCGCCGAGGCCATCGAGCAGCTGCGTGGTCAGGCAGGGGAGCGGCAGGTCAAGGACGCCAAGGTGGCGGTCTGCTCCACCGGTGGTGGCGTGCCCTCCTCGGCGTGGCTGCTTCGGGGCGAATAGGGGACTTTCTTACTCAAGGGTCATTTGGAGTGACTCAGGAGTAACAACGGGCTAGTCTCTGCCTCCATGGCAGAGATCCTCGCCGCAGCGCTCGGGGGAGCTACGGAGAACGACCTCCTTGGCATGCCCCTTCCCGAGTCCGTTCGCGCCGCCTATGTGCGCCGTGAGGACCAGGCGATGTTTGAGGGTCTGGCCTCAAAGGACAAGGATCCGCGCAAGAGCCTCCACGTCGGAGAGGTTGGGCTTCCTGAGCTCGCCCCCGATGAGGCCTATGTGGCCGTGATGGCCTCGTCGATCAACTTCAACACAGTGTGGTCCTCGATCTTCGAGCCGCTGCCGACCTTCGGGTTCCTCGATCGCCTGGCCAAGGAGTCCACTTGGGGGGCACGCCACCAGCGAGACGAGCACATCGTCGGCTCTGATGCGGCAGGAGTGGTGCTGCGCGTGGGCTCTGCAGTGCGCCTCTGGAAGGCCGGCGACAAGGTCTGTCTCTTATACACATCTGACGCTGCCGACGATACTCCTTGTG
>CAWUMT010000018.1:0-13353 GCA_963923735.1 uncultured Acidimicrobiales bacterium | reverse complement strand
GCCGATGGTCGCCTCGAGGTCATCGCCACCGACGAACCATGAGCGTCTCGCCCGAGCGTCTCGACGAGATCCAGGCGAAGATCGACGCCGCCGCCGAGGATCTGGCGGACCTTGCACTCGATCTGCTTCACCAGGCGCTCGGCGACGCCGATCCGAAGGCCTCACCTGCAGCACGGGACGAGAAGCTGGTGACCCGAGCACGCAGGAGCCTCGACAAGGCCTCTGGCCTCCTGCGAGGGCTCGAGACCTCCGCTTAGCTCGTTGGCGCGAGCTCGCCGAGTCGTTCGATCAACTGGTGGAGCCGGGCGAACCGGGAGCGATCGAAGCGCAAGGAGATCCGAGGGGCCTCGAGGTCGTCTGCGTCGGTCACCTCGGGAGGGAACGGGGTTGCCGGCTGGATCTTGCCCGACACGAGCAGGTCGGAGAACTCCTCGGCGAGTCCCTCGAGTGCTGCGCGGGTCGGCATCCAATTGAGGCGCAGCACCGTGAGGTCGCCCACGTAGCGCATGGAGCGGTAGTTGGCGAAGAACCTGCGAAAGACCTCGAGTGCCTCGAGAGGCGTGTTGACGACGCGCCAGAGGGCATGGTCAACCGGAGAGATGTAGCCGTCACCCATGGCCTCGGTGGCTAGGAACTGCTCCAAGCGATGCCAGTAGGTCCCGCCCTCGATCTCGACGAGCACCACCGGGGCAGGCATGGCCTTGCCGGTCTGCAAGAGCGTGAGGAGCTCAAAGAGCTCGTCCAAGGTGCCGAACCCTCCGGGCAGCACGGCGAAGGCTGCGGACTCCTTCACCAAGATGAGCTTTCTGGTGAAGAAGTAGCGCATCTCGACGAGCTTGGGGTCCTCGGCGATCAGCGCATTGGGTTCGGACTCGAAGGGGAGTTTGATGTTGACCCCAAAGGAGCGCTCGGCGCCGGCCCCCTCGATGCCGGCCTGCATGATGCCCGGCCCTGCTCCGGTGACCACCATCCACCCCTCCTCAGCCATGACGGCCGCCAGATCACGCGCCAGGGCGTAGACGGGGTCATCGGGATGCGTCCGAGCCGAGCCGAACATGGTCAGTTTGTTGACGTGTCGGTAGGGATCGAAGATGCCGAAGGCCTCGACGAGCTCGGCGAACGCTGCGGTGGCGATCTTGACGTCGAGGAGCGGGAGTTCCGAATCGACCAGGTCTTCGGCCACCTCGGCCAGGGAATCGAGGAGGGCCTTTCGGCGCGGATCGACCTGGTCGGGACCCTGCGAGCTCACTTCACGGCCGTCCGTACAGCGTGGTCCGCTGGACCAGAGCTCGGCCCAGGGGAGCGACGATCCGTTCGAGGTCCTCGGTCTCCATCATCTGGCCGTGGGCCGCACCGGCGGCTCTCGAGATGTTCTCGTCCATCAGGGTGCCGCCAAGGTCGTTGGCGCCGGCCTTGAGAATGCGCTGTGAGCCCACTTGGCCGGCCTTGACCCAGGAGACCTGGACGTTGTCAATGGATCCTGCGTAGACCAGACGACCCACGGCGTGCATCAAGAGGACCTCGCGGAAGGTGGGACCTCGGCGGGCCTTGCCCCGGAGGAAGATCGGCGTTGCCATGTGGACGAAGGGGAGCGGGACGAACTCGGTGAACCCACCGGTGCGATCCTGAAGGTCGCGGGTCGCCAGGAGGTGGCGTGCCCAGGACGAGGGCTCCTCGATGGATCCGAACATGATGGTCACGTTCGATCGCAGCCCCACGCCATGTGCTGCCTCGTGGACGTCGAGCCACTCCTGGGTCCGCAGCTTGTCGGGGCACAGCGTGGCACGCACCTCGTCGTCGAGGATCTCTGCCGCCGTGCCCGGAAGGGTCCGAAGGCCCCGCTCCTTGAGCAGAGTGAGATAGGTCGTCAGATCGTTTCCGGATCGACGGGCCCCCTCGGAGACCTCGAGGGCGGAGAAGGCGTGGATGTGGATCTTCTCGGATCCCTGCTTCACCGCGTCGAGTACGTGGAGGTAGTAGTCACCGTCGAAGCTCGGATGGATGCCTCCTTGGAGGCAGACCTCAGTGGCGCCCTCGCCTTCGGCCTCGGCCACCCGATCGGTCAACTCGGAGAGCTCCATCAGATAGGGGTCGCCGCGCAGGTTCAGCGACAACGGTCCCTTGGAGAACGCGCAGAACTTGCACTTGAACGTGCAGACGTTGGTGTAGTTGATGTTGCGGTTGATGACGTAGGTGACGTCATCACCCACGATCTTCTGGCGGAGGTCGTCGGCAACCTCACAGACCCGTTCGACCTCGCCGCCGCGAGCGCTGAAGAGCGTCACGATCTCCTCGAACCCGAGCCGCTGGCCGAGGCCGATGCCGGCAAGCACCTCATCGACGGCCGATCGGCTGCTTGGAGCACCGTTCACGCCGCGCTCGGGAGGGGCTTCCTCGCCTCCTGAGACCCATGCCGAGTCTCGGCAGAGCGATTCGGCGTCCGACAAGGCCAGGACCGCGGAGTGCAGATCGGGGTCCACGAAGCGATCCGCAGCGCGTGCGTACTCGGGGTAGATCGTGAGGCGCGGCGCCAAGGCGAACCCGAGCGCCGCCACCTGATCCTCGAGCCACGCCACCTCCGGCCAGGCTCGCTCGGGATTGACGTGGTCGATCGTGACCGGCGAGATCCCCCCGAAGTCGTCGATTCCTGCCGCCAGGAGTGCCCCAGGGTCGTCGACCAGATTGGGTGGTGCCTGAAGGTGGATCGAATCGGGGAGAACGAGGCGGGCCGCAGAGATCGTCCAGAGCAATTCGTCGATGCGCGCTGCGGGGTGCTTGGCCATCAGGGTGCCGGGCTTGGGGAGGAAGTTCTGAATGATGACTTCTTGGACGTGACCGTGGCGCAGGTGTGCAGCAGCAATCGCGTCGAGTGCCTCGAGGCGATCCTGTCGGGATTCGCCGATGCCCACGAGCAGTCCGGTCGTGAAGGGGATCGAGAGCTCGCCGGCCGCCTCGAGGGTCGCCAGGCGTCGCTCCGGGGTCTTGTCGGGTGCAAGGCGATGTGCCTCGAGATCAGCGTTGAGCGACTCGAGCATCATCCCTTGGCTAGCCGACGCCGTGCGGAGCTGCGCGAGCTCAGCGAGATCCATGGCGCCTGCATTGAGGTGGGGGAGCAGGCCGGTGGCCTCGAGGACCGCACGGGCGGCTTCGGCCACGTAGTGGACCGTCGAGTCATAGCCCCGAGCCCGGAGCCAGTCTTGTGCGACCTCGTAGCGAAGCTCAGGCCGCTCGCCGAGCGTGAAGAGCGCCTCGGCGCAGCCGGCGTTCTTCCCCTCTTCGGCGATGCGGAGCACCTCGTCGAGCTCGAGGTAGGGATGCTCGAGGTGGGCCGGTGCCTTGGCGAAGGTGCAGTAGCCGCATCGATCCCGACAGAGCATCGTGAGGGGGATGAAGACCTTGGGGCTGTAGGTCACCCGTGCGCCGGTCCGCCGATCACGGACCTTTGACGCCTGCACAGCGAGATCCTCAAGGGGCGCGTCGAGGAGCTGTTCTGGGCTCATTCCCACGCCACCCCTGATCGGTCCACGGCTCAGATCGTAGGGTCTTTGCCCCTCGGACGGAGCACCTGCGCCCGGAGGCTCAGGTACCGTGGCCCATGGCCGCCGCCCGCATCCAAGTGCCCCCCAACTGCGATCTGACCCTCGGGATGACCTGCGTGGACAAGGCCACCCCAGGCCGCTCGCTCTGGACCATGCGGGCTGATGAGCGATTCGCCAATCCGGCCGGGATCATTCAGGGCGGCTTCCTCGCCGCCTTCGCCGATTCCGCCATGGGTGCCGCTGCGGTCAGTGCCGCAGGGGACCGCAAGGTCTTCTGCGCCAATGCGGAGCTCAAGATCTCCTTCCTCGAGGCCGTCGCCCCGGGAACCGTCCTTGAATGCGAGGCCGAAGTGGTCCGTTCGGGCAAGCGGGTCTGTTTCGTCGAGGCGACCGTCCGGGATGATCGGGGCAAGGCCCTGGCCCGACTCAGCTCCACCTATCTCTACGCCGAGCGCACCTAGGATGGCCTTCATGGGCAAGCGCAGGGGACTCGGAGGGCTCAAGGAGCAATCCAAGGGAGTCATCGACCTCACGGTCGCCTACGTCAAGCAGGAGACCGTCGGACCGCTCAAGGCGCTCGGGCGCTTCGTCGTCTACGGCACCATCGGGTCGTTCTTCCTCGGGATCGGACTCGTGCTCCTGCTCGTGGCGTTGCTGCGAGTCCTCCAGGAGGAGACCGGCGTCTTCCACGGCAACCTCTCCTGGATCCCGTACCTGATCGTGGCAATCGCCGCCGTCCTCGTCGTCGGTCTCGCCGCCTGGCGGATCGTCAGCGGTCCGGCAAAGCGGCGCCTGCCCCCCAAGGAGGCCAAGGCCAATGGCTGAGAAGAAGATCACCCGTGACGATCTCGAGGCGGCCTACAAGGGACTCGTCGATGACGGTCAGGAGACGGTCCTCGACACGGGCAAGAAGGCCGCAGGCATCGCCGGGGCCTTCGCCTTCCTCGGTCTTGCGCTCACCTACGTGCTCGGCCGCCGGCGAGGCTCCAAGGCCAAGACGACGGTCGAGATCCGGAGGATCTGAACCATGTGGATCGCCTGGCTCTACCGGACGGCGATCAAGCGCGGCGCCAAGGGCGGACACTGGGCCTGGTACGTCCTGGCCCTCGGTGCGTGGGTGCTGCGCCGTGATCAGGCTCGCCGCACTCAGTCGGGTCTCAAGACGCCGCTCAAGCCAGGTGAGACCCTCGTCATCACTGCCGTGGAGGATCCCCCGCGAGGCCGCAGGGCCAAGAAGAAGGCGGCACGGCGCGCCGAGCGGACCCTCGCTCGCTCACTGAACGCCTAGAGGTCGTAGTCGACGACCACGGGGGCGTGGTCGCTCCAGCGCTCCTCGTAGCTCGGGTGGCGATCGACGAAGCAGGAGGTTGCCGTGGCGGCGAGCTGCGGTGTGGCGATCTGATAGTCGATCCGCCATCCTGCGTTGGTGTCAAAGGCCTGGCCTCGATAGGACCACCATGAATAGGGCCCGTCCTGGTCCGGGTGCTTCGCACGCAGAACGTCGACCCAACCGAGGTCGGCGAACCACCGGTCGAAGATGGCCCGTTCCTCGGGGAGGAACCCTGCACGAGTGAGGTTCCCCTTCCAGTTCTTGATGTCCGCCTCGGTGTGCGCGATGTTCAGGTCACCGGTCAACAAGACGTAGGAGCGCTCCTCCCGCAGCTCTTCGAGACGCTCCTCGGCAGCGGCGAACCAGGCGAGCTTCTCGGCCATCTTCTCGGGCGACTCCTCGTTGCCGGTGTGGGCGTAGGCAGAGATCACCGTGAGGACCTCGCCGTCGCCCACCGCCAGATCAGCCTCGATCCACCGGCCCTTGCCCACGAAGTCAGGGTGATCGACGTGCCGAGCATCGAGGAACGGGGCCTTCGACACGATGGCCACCCCGGCGCGCCCCTTGGCCTCAGCCTCGTCGTGGACGTAGTGATAGCCCTCGCCGATGTGCTCGGGAACGAGCTCATCAGGGCAGCGAACCTCCTGGAGGCAGATCACGTCGGCATCTGCCGCATCCAGCCAGTCCCAGAAGCTGGCCCGTCCCTTCTCGACCCGCCCGATGGTCGATCCACGCAATCCGTTCACATTGACCGAGGCGATTCGAAGCATGGATGCATGCTGCCACGGCCCGTGGGGGGTGTGAATCCTCAGGTAGCCTTCTGCGGTTCATGGAACCGTTCAAGCCCATCGAAGCCGGCGAGCGCGTGATGCTCGTAGACGCCAAGGAGCGCCGCTACCTCGTGCGGATGGTCCCTGGGGCCTCCTTCCACACCCACGCTGGCATCGTGCCCCATGACGACGTGATCGGCGCAGAGGAGGGCACCTACGCCATCGCCAACAACGGGCGGCCCTTCCTGGTCCTGCGGCCCACACTCGGCGAGGTCGTCCTCAAGATGCCTCGAGGAGCACAGGTCATCTACCCGAAGGACCTCGGCGCCATTTTGATGGCCGCCGACCTCGGCCCGGGCATGCGCGTGCTCGAGGCCGGTGTGGGCTCCGGGGCACTCTCGATGACCGTGCTGCGGGCCGGATGCTCGATCATCGGCTACGAGCTCCGTGAGGACTTCGCCGAGAAGGCACGTGAGAACGTGGTCGCCCAGCTCGGCGAGGACGTCGACTACAAGATCGAGATTCGCGACGTCACCGAAGGAATCGATGAGCGGGGTCTCGACCGGATCCTCCTCGACATGCCCGAGCCGAACAAGGTCGTCCCTCATGCCGAAGCAGCGTTGCGTCCCGGAGGGATCCTGCTGGCCTACCTCCCGGGCATCAACCAGACGGCACTACTGAGAGAGACGCTTCGGGACTACGGGTTCGCCATGGCGGAGACCACCGAGGTACTGCGCAGGACCTGGCACATCGAGGACCGCAGCGTTCGTCCTGACCACAGGATGGTGGCGCACACCGGGTTCCTCACCACTGCACGACGCGTGGTGCCACATGAGAACCCTGAGGATCGCCCGTAGGCGACCGTCATCTCACCTCATCGAGGTGAGCGTCGAGATCAGCTCTCGATGAAGATGCACTCTCCGGGGCACTCCTCGGAGGCCTCGGTCACCGCTTCTTCGAGCTCGCTGGGGACTTCGGCCATGCCGGCGGAGCCGCCAGGGGAGTTCTTCACGGTGTCGCCTTCCTTCACGTAGGCGAGTCCGTCGTCGAGGAGGGTGAAGACGGCAGGCGCGATCTCCTCGCAGAGGCCGTCACCAGTGCACAGATCCTGATCGATCCACACCTTCATCCGTCATACTCCTCAGCTCAGGCCGCCACGGGGCCGTGTCGAACGGCTGCGATGCTATCTCCTCTTCGGGTCCGAGGCGCTCAACCAGGTGGAGGCCGCCTGCACGGGCCTTCCAGCACAGGTCTAGGGTGGCGGACGAGGCGAGGAGGGGCCATGGAGCCAGTCGAGGACCACAGCGCCCAGATGGGCGAGTCCGAGCAGGTATCCCGCGCTGACCTCGAAGCGCTCGAGGAGAAACTGCTCGACGTCAACGGGCTCCTCAGCCAGTCCCGCTCCCAGAACGACCGGCTTTCCTTCGCCCTCCAGCAGACCAAGGAGCAGCTCGCCCATCTGCGTGATGAGGTCGAGAAGCTCACCCAACCACCCTCGTCCTACGGCACCTTCATGGCCCACAACCATGACGGCACCATCGACGTCCTGGTCTCGGGCCGCAAGATGCGCGTCTCGCTCTCGGCGGACCTCGACCCGGCCCAGCTGAAGCGGGGCGACGAAGTGGTCCTGAACGAATCGCTTGCCGTGGTCCTCTCTCGCCAGTCAGAGCGCTCCGGCGAGGTGGTCACGCTCAAGGAGGTTCTGGCCGGTGGAGACCGTGCCATCGTCTTCGGGCGAGCGGATGAAGAGCGAGTCTGTGAGATCGCCGACGCCCTTCGTGGGGTGACCATGCGCGCCGGCGACGCCCTGCTCTATGACCTGCGCGCCGGACTGCTCGTGGAGCGGCTCGATCGCCAGGAGGTCGAAGACCTCGTGCTCGAAGAGGTGCCCGACGTGACCTACCTCGATGTCGGTGGGCTCGATGACCAGATCGAGGCCATCACCGATGCCGTCGAGCTGCCCTACCTGCATCGCCAGCTCTTCTCCGACTACCAGCTGCCCGCACCCAAGGGCATCCTGCTCTACGGCCCTCCGGGGTGCGGCAAGACCCTGATCGCCAAGGCCGTGGCCAACTCGCTGGCCAAGAAGGTCGCAGAGGTGACGGGGAACACCGAGATCCGCTCGTACTTCCTCAACATCAAGGGGCCCGAGCTGCTCAACAAGTACGTGGGGGAGACCGAGCGACAGATCCGACTCGTCTTCCAGCGTGCACGCGAGAAGGCCGAGGAGGGCGTCCCGGTGATCGTCTTCTTCGACGAGATGGACTCGCTGTTCCGCACCCGGGGCACCGGGATCTCCTCGGACATGGAATCGACCGTGGTGCCCCAGCTGCTCGCCGAGATCGACGGCGTCGAGGCCTTGAGGGACGTGATCGTGATCGGGGCCTCGAACCGAGAGGACCTCATCGACCCCGCCATCCTTCGGCCCGGTCGACTCGACGTGAAGATCAAGATCGAACGGCCCGACGAAGAGGCGGCCGCGCAGATCTTCTCGAGGTACCTCACTCCCGAACTCCCGATCGATGCCGACGAGGTCGCCGATGCGGGCGGAGGGGACCCCAACAAGGCCGTGCAGGCGATCATCGAGGCGACGGTGGACGAGATGTACCGGACCGATGAGGAGAACCGCTTCTTGGAGGTCACGTATCAGAACGGGGACAAGGAGGTCTTGTATTTCAAGGACTTCTCCTCAGGGGCGATGATCGAGAACATCGTGCGGCGCGCCAAGAAGCTGGCCATCAAGCGCGAGATCGCCCAAAGCGGAAGCGGCATCCGCACCGCAGACCTGATCGAGTCGATCCGCCAGGAGTTCCGGGAGAACGAGGACCTTCCCAACACCACGAACCCCGACGACTGGGCCCGGATCAGCGGAAAGAAGGGTGAGCGGATCGTCTACATCCGCACCCTGATCACCAACGAGGAAGCCGAGCCCCGTGGTGGCCGCTCGATCGACCACGTCGGCACGGGGCAGTACCTCTAAGGTCCCGTCATGGCCCTGCCCAAGGTTCTCGGGATCGAGACGGAATACGGGATCACCTCGGGAGCGCCCGACGTCGACCCGATCGCCACCTCGACCCAACTGGTGACGGCGTACGCCAGTGGACTCGCACACCACATCAAGTGGGACTTCCACGACGAGTCCCCCGGACGCGACCAGCGGGGCGCGGCTCGCCCTGGGTCACTCGCACCCATGGTCGAGACCCACTTGGCCAACGCTGTGCTCACCAATGGCGCCCGCTTCTACGTCGACCATGCCCATCCCGAGTACTCCTCACCAGAGGTCGCCTCGCCACTCGAGGCGGTCCTCTACGACGTCGCCGGAGAAGAGGTGCTCCGCCAGGCCATGGCCGCAGCCCGGGAGCGCTACCCCGAGGGTCGCCCGATCGTCGTCTACAAGAACAACTCCGACTCCAAGGGCAACAGCTACGGCACCCATGAGAACTACCTGCTGAGCCGAGACCTCGAGTTCTCCTCGGTGGTGGAAGGAATCGTTCCCCACCTCGTGACACGTCAGCTCTTCGGTGGTGCAGGCAAGGTGGGGTCGGAGACCACGGCATTCTCCGATCCTCCCGAGTTCCAGATCTCCCAGCGCTCGGAGTTCTTCGAAGAGCTCTTGGGCCTCGAAACGACGGTCAAGCGTCCCATCGTCAACACGCGCGATGAGCCCCATGCCGACTCCTCGCGGTTCCGTCGTCTCCATGTGATCCTCGGCGACGCCAATCGGTCCCAGACCGCAACCTTCCTCAAACTGGGGACGACTGCGATCCTCTTGGCCATGGTCGAAGACGGCCAGACCCCCGGACGCCTCGGGCTGGCCGATCCCGTGGCCGCCGTGCGGTCGATCTCGGCCGACCCCGACCTGCACGGCACCGTCGAGCTCGAAGACGGGCGATCCATCAGCGCTCTCGAGATCCAGATCGCCCTCTTCGAAGGCGCCGCGAAGTACGTCGAGGCGGAGGGTGCAGCGTTCTTGGGCGACGAGGCTCAGGCCGCTCAGATCCTGTCGCTCTGGGGTGAGGTGCTCGACCTCCTCGGCACGAACCCCGAGGCGCTGGCCGACCGCGTGGACTGGATCGCCAAGCGTCGGCTCCTCGCTGCTTATGCCGATCGCCACGGGCTCGGACCCCTCGATCCCAAGTTGCGAGCCATGGACCTGCAGTATCACGACCTACGCCCCGAACGCTCCCTCGCCGATCGAGTCGGCCTCAGGGAGCTGGTCAGCGTCGACGAGGTACGCCGTGCGGTCCACGAGCCACCGACGTCCACGAGAGCGTGGTTCCGAGGCGCCTGTCTGGCCAAGTTCCCAGAGAACGTGGTGACCGCCAACTGGGACTCGTTGGTCTTTGACCTCGGGGTGGACCCCTTGCGTCGGATCCCTATGATGGATCCGCTGAGAGGCACCCAAGCGTTGACGGGGGATCTTCTGGCGGAGGTCCGCTCCGCCAAGGAACTCGTCGAGCGCCTCGAGGCCTAGAGGAGGCGTCCAAGTCATGGCTGAGCGAGAGCAGATCCGCAAGTCCGATGCCACGCGCGAGGCCGAGGTGGAGGCCGAGCAGGCCCTCGGCTCCGAAGCCGCGGCAGAGCGGGCAGAGAAGCTCAAGGGTGACCTCGACGACCTCCTCGACGAGATCGACGAGGTCCTTGAGGACAATGCAGAGGAATTCGTCCGCAACTACGTGCAGAAGGGTGGCGAATAGATGGGGTTGCCCCTCTTCAGCCCACAGGACGACCCAGGCCCGGACTTCGCAGCGCTTCTTGACTCCGAGGGTCTCGCTGCGCTGAACGGTGACGCGTCGGGCATCCAGCAGGCCCACGGGACCACGGTCCTGGCCATCCGGTATCAAGACGGGGTGGTCATCGCCGGCGATCGGCGAGCCACCGCGGGACACTCCATCGAGCATCGGGCGATGGAGAAGGTGTTTCCTGCCGACCGGCACTCTGCAGTGGCCATCGCTGGCTCCGCCGGCATGGCGGTCGAGATGGTCCGACTGTTCCAGGTCCAGCTCGAGCACTACGAGAAGGTCGAGGGTGTGGCGCTCTCACTCTCGGGCAAGGCCAATCAGCTCGCGCAGATGGTGCGTGGCCACCTCCCGATGGCCATGCAGGGCTTCGTCGTGGTTCCGCTGTTCTGCGGGTTCGACACCGAGCGTGGCGTGGGGCGGATCTTCACCTATGACGCAGCCGGCGGCCACTACGAGGAGACTGACTTCCAGACCACCGGTTCGGGCGGGCGCGACGCTCGCACCACGATCAAGCTCGGCTATCGCGAGGGACTGAGTCGCGAAGAAGCCATCGAGCTGGCCGTCCTCGCACTCTATGAAGCCGCCGATGCGGACTCCGCGACCGGCGGGCCGGACCTCGTTCGGGGAATCTTCCCGATCGTGGCCACGGTGACCGAGGCGGGCTACGCACAGGTCGAGGACACCGAGGTCGCCACCCGCTTCGAGGCGGCGATCCAGCGGCGTCGGGAGCTCGGCGGTTACGCGGGAGGTGAGCTGCGATGAGCATGCCGTACTACGTCGCCCCAGAGCAGGTGATGAAGGATCGTGCCGAATACGCCCAGAAGGGCATCGCTCGCGGTCGCTCCCTGATCGCCTGCGTCTATGACGCCGGCGTCCTCTTAGTGGCCGAGAACCCTTCGAAGACCCTGCACAAGATCTCAGAGATCTACGACCGAATCGCCTTCGGTGGCGTGGGCAAGTACAACGAGTACGACCAGCTCCGCGTCGCGGGTGTCCGGCACGCCGACACCAAGGGCTTCGCCTTCTCTCGAGACGATGTCGACGCTCGAAGCCTGGCGAACCTCTACGCCCAGCACCTCGGCAACGTCTTCACCCATGAGATGAAGCCACTCGAGGTCGAGATCCTGGTGGCCGAGCTTGGTACCGAGCAGCGTCCCACTCAGCTCTTCCACATCGCCTACGAGGGGACGATCACCGACGAGGACCGCTATGCCGTCCTCGGTGGTGATGCCGAGTCGATCAGCCAGGCGTTCTCCGCCTCCTACCGAGATGGAGCCAGCCTGGGCGAGGCGCTGAGCGCAGCGGCCTCGGCGCTCTCGGGGCCGGAGCGCACGCTTGGTGCTGGCGATCTCGAGGCGGCGGTGCTCGCCGAGGGCAACGGTCGTCGTACCTTCCGCCGGCTCTCTGAGGACGAGGTGGCCTCGCTGCTCGGCGCCTGAGTCTGCGCATGAGCCCTCGAGCCGCAGCCCCGCTACGGTCCAGAGGGTGAAGCGACGGATCTTCGGAGTCGAGAACGAATACGGGATCACCTTCACGCTGCGCGGCCAGCGACGCTTGAGTCCCGATGAGGTGGCGCGGTACCTGTTCCGCCGGGTGGTCAGCTGGGGGCGCTCGTCGAACGTCTTCCTGCGCAACGGATCTCGTCTCTATCTCGACGTCGGGTCACATCCTGAGTACGCCACACCCGAGTGCGATCGCCTCGACGACCTCGTCGCCCACGACAAGGCGGGGGAGTGGATCCTGGCCGACCTCGTCAAAGGCGCACAGGAGCGCCTGAACGAAGAGGGGATCAAGGGCGAGATCTTCCTGTTCAAGAACAACACCGACTCGGTGGGCAACTCCTACGGATGCCACGAGAACTACCTGGCCGAGCGGGACGAGGACCTCGCCGCCACCACCGAAGTCCTCATCCCCTTCCTCGTATCGCGTCAGATCTACGCCGGTGCAGGCAAGATCCTCAACACCACCAAGGGACCCCTGTACTGCCTCTCCCAGCGGGCCGAGTACATCTGGGAGGCGGTTTCCTCGGCGACCACGCGGTCTCGGCCGATCATCAACACCCGAGACGAACCCCATGCGGATCCCGAGAAGTACCGCCGCCTTCACGTGATCGTGGGTGATTCGAACATGAGCGAATACGCCACCTTCTTGAAGGTCGGCGCGGCGTCCGTGATGCTCACGCTCCTGGAGGACAAGAGTCAGATCCTCCGAGACCTCACGCTCGAGCACCCGATCCGAGCCATCAGGGAGATCTCTCAGGACATCGGGCTGACCACCAAGGTGAAGCTGGCCAACGGACGCGAGATCTCCGCGCTCGAGATCCAGACCGAGTACTTAGAGCGGGCGCTCAAGTATCGCGACACCAAGGGGCTTCCCGAGCTCGAGTCCAAGGCGCTCGACATGTGGGAAGAGACGGTGACCCAGCTGTGGAAGGACCCCGGCGAGCTCGTGGACCGGGTCGACTGGGTGGCCAAGCTGCACCTGATCGAGCAGTACGGCAAGAGCCGCAACGTGGGCCTCGGTCATCCCAAGATGTCCATGGTGGATCTGATGTACCACGACACCGATCGCGAACGAGGTCTGTATTACCGCATGGAGCGTCGAGGGGCGATGGCTCGGACCACCACTGACGACGCCATCGCCGAGGCCATGGTCACCGCACCTCAGACCACGCGGGCACGTCTTCGTGGGGCCTTCGTGCAGCGCGCCAAGGAGCGGCGGCGTGACTACACCGTCGACTGGGTGCATCTCAAGCTCAACGACCAGGCGCAGCGGACGTTGATGCTCAAGGACCCCTTCGTCAGCCATGACGATCGGGTCGAGCGCCTCATCGATTCGCTCTAGGGGCGACGAAGGGGGCACAGGGCCCTGCGGTATCGTTCCCCCGTGACCTCTGGACCGATGCAGCCGCCTGACTCGGGTGCAGAGGACACAGCCTGTCTCTTATACACATCTCCGAGCCCACGAGACCA
>CAWUMT010000017.1:0-13392 GCA_963923735.1 uncultured Acidimicrobiales bacterium | reverse complement strand
CGCCGGGGTCTTCGCCGTGGCCAAGGAGGGCAGCACGGTACCGATATCGAAGTTGGGGTTCCCCACTGCGTTCTGCACCTCGGCCAGGGCCTGGGTGTAGAGCGCGTCGGGAAGCTTGACGTAGCCGGCGGGCAAGGAGGTAGTGTGCTCTCCCCCGGTTACGTCCAACATGGCGGTGAGGGCTGCCTGGATCGTCGCCTTTCGATCATCGGGCATCTGGTCCGTCGAGACGGCCGCGTAGATGATCGAGGGCATCGAATAGCCCGCCGCGCTCTTCATCTTCGACGCGTCCAGCGTGTAAGTCCCGTCGTTGTTGAGGGTCATCTCATCGAAGGCGGCGTAGAGCGAGTCCTGACTCGGCCCGACGAACACGTTCGAGTTGTTGAGCAGGTTCGCCGAGTTGAGGCCGAGGTAGTTGGCCCAGCCCCAGTTCATGTAGGCGAACCCCGAGGTGGCTGCGGCACCCGCACCGATGGGAGCCTGCGCGCCGTAGAGCGACTTGAGCTGGCCAAGCGGTCCGACGCCGGCGGACCATGAGGCGCTTGAGATCGTCTCTGCCGGCCACTGGTTCTCGGTCGCCGGGCACTTCTTCAACGGGTGTCCACCGAGCTCGAGACCCGCCAGCAGGGCCTGGGAGGGGGTCATGGTCTCCTCCGCCTTCGAGCTGCCGAAGGGGACCGTTCCCTTCGGCGCGGTGCAGATCCATTGGAGCAGCTGTTCGGTCTGCCCGGACTGGATCGACAGCGGGTAGGCGTTCAGCGCCATTGCCGGGAAGTAGTTGGTCGGGGTCGAGGCCAGGCCGATGAGCGAGCACACCGTCGGGAGCGGGCAGGGAGGGAACGGACAGACCGTCGTGCACTCATAGGGGTCCGATTGCGCGGAGACACGGTTGTAGAGACCCGAGAAGATGCCGGCCACCATGTTCGGGGACAGGTTGTAGGTCGATTGGGGGAACGAGGTGCCTCCCCCATAGAACTGCGCGCTGTAGGCGACCACGAGTGCGCTCATGGCCACGGGGATCAGCACGAAGTGGCCAGCGGGAAGGAACTCCTGCTGGCTCTTGGACTCGGGGTTGTCGGTGAACGCGATGCGCACCGCAGAGCTCGAGGACGAGTTGACTGAGTTATAGAGGTCGCTCACCGCGGAGAGACCGCTCTGCTCGGTGTTGAAGAGGTTCACCGGATGATCCGTGGTGCAGTTCTGCCGGGACACCGCCGGGATGAGCGGTGAGATCCCGAATTCGGACTCCGTGGGAACGAGGACCTGCTTGCCCGGGCAACTGCCGCCACTCGTGTTGAAGTCGATGGGAAACGCTGCGGAGTTCGCCTCGTTGGGCGTGTTGGTCGGCGGACTCGAGGAGGACGGGTCGGTGATCACGATCCCGCAGGCCAGACTGCCGCCATCGCAGTAGAAGTCCGACGCGGTTCCCGTGCCCCCGATGACGCCGGTGATCGGCGTCCCCGAGTTCGGGAACATCAGAGGAACCTGCGAGGACACTGCGAAGGTTCCGTCTTCGAGAATGCGAAGGGTGATGGCGGGGTTCGTCTGAAACGGCCCGCTCAACGCACATGCCGGCGGGGTGGCCAGCGAATGAACGAGCGCGCAGTAGTTGATCCGGATGGAACGGCCGGGCACGAATCCGTAGCCGCGGATGAAGACCCACGGCTGGTTGCCGCCGACCTGGGCGACTCCTTCAGTTCGGCCGACCTGGACCTGTGCACTCTGTCCGGGCATCGCCTGACAGCTCCAGTGTGCGGGGCAGTCAGGCGCCACCACGGCATCGGCACCGCTGGCCGCCGTCACCACGACGAACCCTGCCGAGAAGATCGCCACACTGAGCAGCAGCGTGCCCAGTCCACGTCGAAGCGTCTCAAGCCTCATGGTCGATTCCTTCCTCCTCGACTGCCGCGGCTCCAGTGGCACGAGCGGCACGCCTCCGTGAGATCGCCATCGCGCTCAGTGGGGCCACGAACACCAGGGCGAACCCCAAGGTCCACAACAGGATCTGCCCGGTCGGCCCCGGGAGGCCCAACATCTGGTTGCTGGCGGCGACGAGGTCGACGCCGGCTGCGCCACCCGACGCGGTCTGCGAGCCTCCGGGCGTCTTGCCCGACCCCGAGCCCGAGAGCACACCGGTGTTCTTCACGCCCGAGGTATTGGTCTGTCCTGCATCGCCCGGGCCCACCTGGGTGGAGTACTTACCGCCCTGGGAGCCACCGAGGACCGGTGGACTCCCGACGCTCTGGAGCTCGCCGGTGAGATAGGGGTTCGGACAGGTGTTCGCATCTAGCGACGCAGGAAGAGGAATGTGACCGTTCATCTTCGCGATGGCGTCCCAGTCGGCTGCCACGAGGTTCGGAGGCAGCGGCGCATAGCCCAATCTCGCTGCGGACTGCTGGCCCTGACAGGAGAGGAAGAGCACGAACTGGCTCAACGCCTTTCCCTGCTCCGGCGACAATCCCGAGCTCCGGGTCACGAGGTAGGAGTAGGCAGAGATCGGGTAGCCCCCATCGACGTCCCCGAGGAACACGGCGGCAAGGTCCTGCTCACCCGTCGAGAGGTTGATCCGGTCCTTGGTCAAGGCGAGTGAGTCAGCGAGCTCTGAGGGCTGCACGTACTGCTCGCCTCCCGAGAAGCTGTTCTTGACGTACGCGCACGGCATGTTGTGCTGCAGCGCATAGCCCGTCTCGACGTAGGTCATCGTGTTGAGCGAGGAGGCCACGTAGTTCGACGCATTGTCCGAGCCGCTTTGGGAGACCCAGGAGCTCTCGTTGTACTGCCCCGCAACGTTGCCACCGCTTTGGGGAGTCGGCCAGATCGCCGTGGCGGCGTTGGGATATCCCATCGCACCCGTGAAACCGGCCCAGGTGTCGGGCTGGGTCACATGGAGGTACTCGGAGAAGATGTAGTTGTCCCCCGAAGGGTCGTTGCGAAAGGTGACGATCAGCGGGTTGTGCGGCAGCATCGCCGAAGGGTTCAGTGCGGCGATCGCCGGGTCGTCCCAGAAGCGGATCGTGCCGGTGTAGATCCCGGCGATGACCTGGGAGTTGAGCTGGAGCTGACGCACCTGCTGTCCGGTCTTGCCCAGCACGTTGTACATCACGCACAGTGCACCGGCGATGTCCGGCATGTACTGATAGTCGCTCGGCGGCGAGCTCGCCGTCTGCCCTGAGGAATACCCGATCTCCGAGGCGCCGAAGTCCACGAGGCCCTGTGCGAAGTTCTCCAGGCCGAGCACGGAAGATGACGACTGGTAGTTCACGCTGGTACCCACCGAGGTGTAGATCTGCGAGACCCACGCGTTGATGGCGATGGCTGCGTAGCTCGACCCAGTACCGCTGATCGTCACACCCGCAGCTCCGGCGGGCTGCGCACCGAGGCCGAAGAGTCCGAGGCTTGCTCCTGCGAACAGAGACAGCCCGGCGGCGAACCCGGCCAGACGCTTCAAGAGCTTGGTCATCAACCGAACCGTCCGTTCACGTAGTCGAGGGTCCGAGGATCCTCAGGACGGTTGAACAGCTTCTCCGTGGGGCCTGACTCGACGATTCGTCCCGGATTCCCATCTTCGGCGAGGAAGAAGGCGCAGTTGTCGGAGACTCGATTGGCCTGCTGCATGTTGTGCGTGACGATCACCACGGTGACCTCTTCACTGATCTCGCCGATCGTCTGCTCGATCCGCAGCGTGGAGCCCGGGTCGAGTGCGGAGCACGGCTCGTCCATGAGCAGTACCGCAGGCTTGATGGCCAACGCACGAGCGATGCAGAGGCGCTGCTGCTGGCCTCCCGAGAGTGCACCACCGAGACTTGAGAGGCGGTCCTTGACCTCGCTCCAGAGACCCGCCTTGGTCAGGGACTCCTCCACGAGGTCTGCCTTCTTGACGCCCCGGATCCGGTTGAAGCGGAGGCCCGCCAGGACGTTCTGCTCGATCGTCATCGCCGGGAAGGGATTGGGGCGCTGGAAGACCATGCCGATGTGGCGTCGCACCGTCGTCGCCCGCTCTTCGTCGGAGTAGATGTCCGAGCCGTTCAAAGCAACCTGGCCCGCCAGCTCGGCGCCCGGGATGGTCTCGTGCATCCGATTCAGGATTCGCAGGAAGGTCGACTTTCCACACCCCGAGGGTCCGATGAGTGCGGTCACCCTTGAGCGCTCCATGTCGAGGGAGACGTCCTTGAGCACGAGGCGTCCCGAGAACCAGGCATGGACGCCCGTGGCAACCAATTCGCCTGCACCACTCTGGCCAAGTGGGTCGCCACTCGAGGGAGCGGTCGTGTCAATCGTGGTGGTCATCGTGATTCCTCCGCTCGGTGCGCAATGGGAAAGATCGAAAGGGTTGAGGCGCGCATGGTCACTCCCGCTCCGGGCCGTCGACGTCGTGGGGAGCCATGGCGGGCGCCAGGACTGCGGTCATGACCGCTTCTTCCTCGGCCGGAGACATCTTGGGGGCGCGCGCCTTGCTTCCACGGCTCCTCAGTCGGTCCTGGAGCCAGGAGCTCCCGAGGATGCGGGCGAGGATGAAGATGGCGAAGACCAAGATGAAGAGCACCAGCGAAGCGGTGTAGCCGAGAGCCACAGCGACCTCTTGAGGAAGCTTGATCTCCTGGAAGACGACCAACGGCAGGGCAGCCTGGGGATTGTGGAACGGGTTCAGGTTCATCACCTGTGCACCGAACACCGTCATGAGCAGGGGCGCCGTCTCGCCAATGGACACGGCGATGCCGAGAAGGATCGAGGTGACGAGACCTGAGCGAGCGGTCGGGAGCACCACCGACCAGACGGTTCGCCAGTCGGGTGCACCGAGTGCAGCAGACGCCTCTCGTAGGTCCCGATGGACGATCCGAAGCACCTCTTCGGTGCCTCTCGTCACTGTGGGCAGGAGCAGGATCGCCAGCGCCAGCGAGGCGGCGAACCCTGAGTAGCCGTGCACCGTCAGGACCCAGATCGAGTAGATGAACACGCCGGCGAGGATGGCGGGCGTCCCGGACATCGCCGTGACGACGACCCGGACGGATCCGGCGATCTTGCCGCCGATCTCGTTGAGGAAGATCGCCGTCACCACGGCAATGGGGATGCCGAGGAGGCCGGCGAGGGCGACCTGCTCGAGCGTGCCGACGATGGCGTGCAGGAATCCGCCGGCGCTCGGAGGACTGAGGGGACCCACACCCGCCTGGGTCTTGGTGAAGCGATTGAGGTTGAGGAGCGGGAGGCCCTTCACGAAGACGTAGACCACCAGCATGATGAGCGGGATGATCATGCACATCGCCCCCAGGGTGACAAGGCCACCGAGCAGGCGGTCGACTGCCTGGTGGCGGCCGTGGAGCTGGAGGTTCACGAACCAGTAGAGACCCAGGAAGAGCACGGCATTGACGACGACGAACCCGAAGGTTCCCGAGAGCAACGTGATCTGATTGAAGATGATCCACGTCGTGGCGTAGGAGGCCAGCAAGGTGACCAGGAGCAACCCGGCGTCTGCGGGCTTGAAGTCCCGGGTCTTGACCGGCTTGGGGAGCACCTCGATCACCTCGTCGGTGGTGGGTTTGGCGATCTGCACGGTGCTCACGAGCGCTTCTTCTCCTGGCGGCTGACGATGTTGGCGGCGATGAGGTTGACGATCAGAGTGAGGACGAACAGCACGAGACCAGCGGCGAGGAGGCCGGCGGCGCCAAGCTTTCCGCCCGAGCCGAACTTGATGGCGATCAGGGCGGGGATCGAGTTTCCTCCCGCTTCCAAGATGTGCGTCGGCATGCCGAAGGTGAGCGAGACAATGATCGAGACGGCGATGGCCTCGCCGAGCGCTCGTCCGAGGCCGAGCATGATCGCACCGATCATTCCGCCCTTGGAGAAGGGGAAGACGACGTCCTTGATCACTCGGGCTCGGCTCGAACCGAGGGCCAAGGCACCTTCGCGCTCGCCGATCGGCGTCAGTGAGAAGACCTCTCGGCACAGTGCCGTGATGATCGGCATGATCATGATGCCGACGAGCACCCCCGCGATGATCATCGAGGAGGTGTAGATCCCGTTGGCCTTTCCGAATCCGGGGATGAACCCCAGGTGGTCACCGAGCCACCGGGAGAGTCCCTTCATCGAGGACTGCAGGACGAAGAACCCCCAGAGTCCGTAGATGACCGAGGGGATGGCGGCCATGAGGTCCACCATCGAGGTCAACAAGCCCTTGAGAGGCACGAAGCCGAAGAGCTTTTTGGGTGCGTATTCGTTGATGAACAGCGCGCAGGCGATCGAGACGGGGACGGCCACGATCAGGGCGATGACCGCCAGCACGATCGTGCCGATGAGAGCGGATCCCACACCGAAGACCGGGTGGCTCCCTGAGACGTTCCACACCTGGGTCTTGAGGAAACCCCAGTAGCCCATGTAGTCGAAGGCCGGCTTGGCTCGCAGGTAGAGGAACAGCCCGATGAGGATCAGGATGACGAACGTGCTGGCTGCCGCTGTCCAGGCAACCTTGCGGTAGAGCTGGTCGGAGAGGCTCCGCCGGACGGCGATCTTGCGAGGGGCAACTTCGCTCACCGGGGGCTCAATCGTTGTGGTCATCTGGCTCGTTTTTCTCCGCTGTGTAGAACTGGACCGAGGGTGTCCCGGCGCAACCATCGCTGGCTCGCCGAGACACCCTCAATCGAGGTCAGGGACTCGAGGTCCCCAAGGTCACTGCACTACGGCCGGCCGTTGCCGTCCGTGGTGGTCACTAGGCAGTACCCCGAAGGGTTCGTCGTGCCGACGAACCCACCGGCCAGGCCGGTCGACGGGACGTTCATGTACTGCGAGTAGTCGTACGTCGCTGCAGCCGTGGCCGTGGTCGAGCTGAGCGTCATCGTGCTCGCTCCGTGGGACACGGTCGCACCGTTGTACTCGTCGGTGAGGTAGTTGTCATCGACGACGCCGTTGGAGAGTCCACCGGCAGACAGGGGGAAGAACCCAGCCGACTCAATGGCGTGCTGGATGTCCGTGACGTAGGTGTGGCCCGTGAGGGGGTTGACCAGGGTCTTGTTCTGGGGCTTGCAGAGGAAGCCCGCCTCCGAGACGTAGTTCAGCGTCGCCGGGGTCGCAGCAGCCTGGTTGTTGGCAGCCGAGCCGTTGTTGTAGACGTTGAACAGGTACCGGAAGATCGGTGCGGTCTGACGAAGGACTGCGTTGTCGTTCACCGGGATACCACCCTCGGTGCCGAGGTTGGCGGCGTAGCCGTCACCCATGGTGGCGCCACCACACCCGTGGGCGCAGTTGACGTCAGCAATGGAGTTCACAGCGTTCGAGCCGTCCACGCCGTTCTGCGCCTTCCACTTGCCGTAGCTGTAGAAGAAGATGGCGTCCGCACGAACTTCCTGGTCGCTCACCGCACCGGCGGAGCCAGCCACGTCCCAGGAGTTGGTCCACCTGACCTGAGCGGTCGCTGCGACCGCGGTGGTCAGACCGGTGGACAGCGTGATCGAGGCAGGAGCCTTCAAGGCACCAGCCGTCGTGTAGGTCGGACGGCTGTAGGCGGTGACCGTGTAGGTGTGACCCTTGATGACCACGGAGGTGTTGGAGTGACCAAGGATCTGGCCTCCGGCGTAGTTCGAGTCACGAATCGCCGGCGAGGCGAGCGTCACCTTGGTCGTCCCGGCCGCCAGTGCTCCGCTGACCTGGATCGAGCCGCGGTTCACGTAGTGGTCGTTCGTCCCGGAGATCACCGGAAGGCTCGACAGGAACGAGGTGCCGTTCGCGCCGAGTGCGGTGACCGAGCCCATCGTCAACTGAGCGAGCTCGTTCTCGAAGATGATCGCCGGACCGGCACAGTTGCTGCCGGCCACGCCGTTCGAGCCTGCGGTCGCGCAGTTCACGGGGTTCGAGGACAGTGACGGGTCGAAGCCCAGGTGGGTCTTCATCGTGTCACGGGTACCCGAGCCGATCTGGCCGGAGAACACCACGATCGGGGCGTCGGCGCCCACTGCACCGGTGGTGTCGTCAGCGACGTCCTTCCAGTTGTTGATCGTGCCGTTGTAGATGGCCTTGAGCGTGTTCAGCGACACCGAGTGAATGGCAGCCGAGGGCGTTGCCTGCGGGGAGCCACCGGTGGTCGTCGAGTTGGTGCCGTTGGTCGTGGTGATCGTCTGGCCACCCGACGGGGTCGACGTGAAGTGGAACCAGTTGATCTGGTCCTCGGCGTAGGCCACGAAGTTCAGGCCGTTGAAGTCACCGGTGTTCCCCGGGTTCAGCGGACGAGAGGATCGTGCGTAGTTCACGTTGTTGGCCACGTTCTGGGAACCCGAGCGGTTGGTCGAGTACTCGAGCTGCTTGATGCCGTTCGACGAGCCGATCGGGGGCTCCGAGATCGCCACATCGCCGAAGGGGTTCTGCGGGGTGGTCGTCGGGCTTGCGTCGGCGCCAAGGGAGTCACCGGACTGCTCAGCGGTCAGGCACTGGAAGTTCAGCGGCTGGACGTAGGAGCCCTTGGCCACGTACATCGGGCAGCCGGGGGCCGAGTTAAAGAGCAGGTCGAGCTGCTGCATCATGTTGTAGGTCGTCGAAGATCCTGAACCCACGATGATGGTGTTCTCAGGTGCAACCTGGGGATAGGGGGTCGCCCCAGCAGGTGCTGCAGCGAGGGCCATGGAGCCCGTCACGGCAAGTGTCGCCGAAAGGCCGAAGGCCTTGCGGAGCACACTGCGCCGTCCGATGCGGGCAGATCCTCTGCCCGGCAGGAACTTTGCCATTGGATGGTTCCCTTTCTCAGCCCCGAGGTCCTCGCCCGGGTCTTGGTCTCTTGCCGCACGACTCCCCTGCGCTGCAGACATCAGGGTTGTCGTGACAGTGGGCAAGATACGGAGCCCCCATTACCGAGCAGCGTCGAGACCGTGACGTCGAAACGAAATCTCGCGATGAATCGAGCGTCAGAATCCCCGAGATTTCAGGGGTTGCACTGCGCCATGGCGCACAGGGTTCAGATTCAGTTCACCTTGGCCAGCCGCGCGTGACCTCGCAGGAGCCTCAGAGGGCTCCCCGAGGGTCGCCGGTCCACCGTTTAGGTTCTGGCCGTGACCAGTTTCACGGCATTGCGCTCCTTGACCATCGTCGCCGCGTGCGCCGTGCTCGCCCCATTCCTGGCCGAGTCCCTCAAGCGATTCAGGGTCCCCTCGATCGTCGTCGAGCTCCTTCTCGGCATCCTGATCGGGCCCCAGCTCCTCCACTGGGCGGACACCGACATCCTGACCACGCTGATCTCAGAGATGGGCCTGGTCTTCTTGATGTTCATCGCCGGCTTCGAGGTCAATCTGGCCGAGATCAAGGGTCGCCCGATCCTCACCGCCACTGCAGGATGGGTGGGCTCCGCACTGCTGGCCACCGCAGTAGTCTTCGGGCTGTTCTCCGTGGACCTGGTCGATCACCGCATGGTGGTCGGCCTCGCCCTCACCACCACCGCGCTGACGAGCCTGGTGCCCATCCTTCGAGATGCCGAGGTCTTAAAGACCCCCTTCGGCACTGACGTCATGGCGGTGGGAACCGTCGGTGAGTTCCTTCCCTTGGTTGGCGTCGGACTCCTCTTGGCGTCCTCGGACACCGCTCGACGCTCGCTCCTCCTCATCGGGTTCGTGGTGATCGCCATCACCGCTGCGTTCCTGGCCACTTTGCCCAAGCCCCCGAGGCTGCTGGCGTTCCTCCGCCGTCAGTTCGAGACTTCCTCTCAGTTGCCCGTGCGGATCGCCATCTTGCTGATCCTCTCGCTGATGCTGCTGGCGGATTCCCTCAGCATTGACCTCTTGCTCGGATCATTCACCGCAGGAGTCGTCATGCGCCTGCTCTCCCCTGAAGTGGATCGCCCCGCGCTCGAAGTCCGCTTGAGCGCGATCGGCTTCGGCATGTTCATCCCTGTGTTCTTCGTGGTCAGCGGCATGCATCTCGACGTCAGGGACCTCTTCTCCTCTTGGAGCACAGCAGGGCGGATTCCACTGTTCGTCATCGCGTTGCTGGTCGTCCGAGGGATTCCCACCTGGTGGGGAGCTCGAAAGACTCACACGACGCGGGAGCGCCTCGCGCTGGCGCTGTTCGCCGCTACTGGCCTCAGCCTCATCGTGGCCATCACCACTGTGGGCCTGGCCACCAAGACCATCCTCCCGGCCAATGCGGCGGCATTGGTCGGTGCCGGGATGATCTCGATGCTGTTCTTCCCCTCAATCGGACTCTCGCTCCTCGAGAAGAGGGAAACCAAGACTGACGGCGCTGCTCCGAGTCCGACTCCATGACCACCGTTCGGCTCCCCGGTGGGGTGGTGCACCGACTCCCCCGCGACCTTCGCACCTCACTCCTTGCTAGCGGATCTGCGACTCATGCGTGGGGCGACATCACCCCATTGGCCAGGAATGAGTTCATCTGTTGGGTGGAGGATGCCAAGAAACCCGAGACTCGAGCCCGCAGGATCCGACGCACGATCGAGGAGCTCGAGGAGGGGATGCGTCGCCCATGCTGTTGGCCAGGCTGCACCCACAGGGAGCGGACCGGTCGCCAGGAAGGCACCGTGGTGCCGGGGCTCAATGGAAGTTGAAGCGACCGTCGAGTCCCATCGTGCCGCGAGTGCCAAGAAGATCCGTGCCTGAGATCTCACCGAGAGTGCCCTCCTCGGCAAACGTGGCCCAGCTGCGCACCTGGTTTCGATCCCGTACCGCAAAGATCGCGCTGATCGGCCCATGCTCTCGGTCGTGCAGGACCGTGTAGGTCTCGACCTCCACGTCTCCCGTCAGGTGATCGGCTACCGCCTGGAGCGGGAACTGGGCGAGGACGGGTTGGAGGTCTCGATCCTCGAAGGCGTGTTCGGGGGGACGCGTGGAGTAGAGGCCCATCGCATGCCCAGTGGCGAAGTAGCTCAGCCCGCTAACCAGGCCGATCGAGCCCGGCATGGCGCGAAGGCGCTGGACCATGGAGCTAAGGGAGTGGGTGACGTAGTTGTTTCCCGGCCCTCCCGCGAAGGTGAGCCCTCCGGTGACCGTGAGACCTCTCGGATCATCCAGTCCAAGGCCGAGGGCATCGGCCGCCATCTCGACGGCGACAGGGAAGCAGCTGTAGAGATCGAAGTGCGCCACCTCATCGAGTTCGACTCCCCCCGCCTCAAGTAGCTCGGGTGCCATCACTTGAAGTGCCACAGAACGATCGAGCGCCGGCCGATGGGAGACCAGCGCGGGGTCATCGCCGGTCACGTGCGCCCAGGGGAAGACCAAGAGATCCGGATCGACCCCCAGATCCCGCGCTCGCCCGAGAGAGCACATCAGCACCGCTGCTCCCTGGTCCACCGGCAGGTTCGCCACCATCCGCTTGGTGTAGGGCTCGGCGATCATGCGGTTCGATGGCGTTGGCGTGATGATGGCCTCGGCATCGACGAACTCAGGGATCCACGCGAAGGGATTGGAGACTGCGACCTCAGAGAAGGAGGACCAGAGCGTCCCCAGTCGACGACGGTGCTCCTCAAGCGTCTCACCCTGTGTTCGTCGTCTGGCGTTCTCGAACAAGGGGTAGATCCCGACCGGCGCGGAGAGTCCCCGGTTCACCTCGAGCTCACTCAAGGGGATGATCTCGGCGCCGAAGGTGTTGGCTGGACTGACCTCGCTCCCCTGGTTGGTCCACTGCGCGCGCTCGCCCTGTTTCTTGAGGAAGGCTCGGCTCGCCATGGCCTCGGCCCCGACGAAGGCGGCCGACTCGATCCGCCCCGCAGCGATCTCGGCCGCCGCCTGAGCCATCAGTTTCGAGGGAATCGTTCCGCCCGTGGCCGTCCGTTGCGTCGCCTTCGGGTGGATCCCCAGCCGTTCGGCCACCAGGAGCGAGGCATCGGCAGGATGCCAGACGAAGCTGGCGACCGAACTCAACAGGTCCAGAGATTGAAGGAGCCTGCCTCCGCCTGAACCGGCATCGTCCGCTGCAACTCGGAGTGCGTCGACCATCAGGACCAAGGGCTCGACGAGCCGCTCGTGAGGACGGCTGAGCACCTGGCCCACCCCCACGATCACGGGCGTGCGGGGATCAAGCGTCACGGTGGCGAGGGTAGCCCTTGGCTTGGCGTCAAGCAGGTCCCGAAACAGCGTCAAGCAGGTAGCGACACTGTGTAAAGGAGGTCCCGGAGCTGCTTTGTCAAGCAACGACCGGAACTTCACAATTATTGGTGGGGCCGGTGGGGATCGAACCCACGACCGAGGGATTATGAGTCCCCTGCTCTGACCACTGAGCTACAGCCCCTCTCCCCAAGGGTCATCTTGGGGGTGACGGAACTCTAGGTCGTGGGATTCCTAATCCCCAGCGTCTTCGTTCGGACCACAAGCCCGAATCGAGTCCGGGACTTGAGGTTCGCCAAGGGAGAACTCAGGCTGTTCGGCGGAACCCTCAAAGAACAGCTCAATGGCTTCCGTGAGGTTGGCGAGCGCCTCTCCCGACGACGCTCCTTGGCTCGTCACCTCAATCTCAAGGCAGCGAGCCACGAACCACTCGCCCTCTTGTGTGATTGCTGTGGCCAACTGCATACCTAAAGCATAAGACGCGCTACTGCGTCTGCTGATTCTCGGTTCGAAACCGGAAATCAAACGATGCATCTGGACTCGGCCTGATTACTCCGCAGGAGGCTCTGCAGGACCCTTGCCAATAGCCCCAAAGAGCTCCTCGAGAAGGAATTGAGTCTTGGGCGGGATGGTTGCGTGCGGATACATCTCCTCCACGAGCGCAAGGCCCTCTTCAGCGCTCGTGAATCCCAGCTCCCGATAAAGCGTTCTGATGTCGTCGGAATCGCTACTCACCCGAGACGCGAAGATCTTCATGGCGAGCAAATACCTCGGCGACGCAGCCGCAACCTCGAGAGAGGGCGTGGAGAACACGACCTTGCTGCCGGGGTCATCTCCAGGAGCGAACGATTTCGCCGCGTCATTGAGCCAGTCCTGGGGTAGCCCCAATTCCTCCCCCACAACCTGTGCTGCTTGGTAGATCGTCCCTTTGGGTTCGAAGATCGCATCGATATCCCTGGTGACTCGGTCCCTCGAGTAGGCCAATGCCATCGCAGCCCCGCCAACGACGAAGAGTTGCCCTCGCGCTCCTCGCCGCTCGAGCTCATCGGAAAGGGCTTGGAGCGCGTCAAGAAGCACGCGTCGGTTCATGGCTCCCTTAGACACGAACGAGATCTCCTTCGTTGATGAAGACGCCATGGCGAGCCAGCGCGTATGGCGTATCGCGCACTGCCATTGCTTCGAAGCCGGGGAGGCCAGCGATGAACCACCATGGAGAAGTGATCCGCTCCTCTTCTTGGGTCCATGGCGGCGGAGCCAAGAACTCTTCGCTGTAGAGCACATCGACAATTCCCGCGACCAGCGCATCGATCCGGGTCACTCCTGTCTCTTATACACATCTGACGCTGCCGACGATACTCCTTGTGTA
>CAWUMT010000016.1:0-13474 GCA_963923735.1 uncultured Acidimicrobiales bacterium | reverse complement strand
GGCGAGGCCAGCCAGTCGGGTGACGGAGATCACCCCCGACTGGGTCACCCCGATGCCGACCATGTGGAGCAGTTCATACGCCGCCATACCGAGACCGGTCGACGGCGCGGCCCAAGAGCGAACCGTACCCGGCGTGGCTAGGTTGCCCACCCAGCCGAGGCCGAGCCCGCTCAGCGCAGTGAAGACCATGAGCACCGCACCAGCGATGACACCAGAGATCACGATGGGTCGCACCCGTTGGCGCACGGGCACATCGGGCCCGAGCCAGTCCCAGGCGATGTAGAGGATGCCGAGTGCCGCCGGCGCCTTGACTGCTGCGGCCATCGCGCAGAGCACTACGCCGAGGACCGGTCGTTTGTACTTCGCCGCAGTGAGACCACCTACGAGGAGCGCCACCATCATGGCGTCGTTGTGTGCACCCCCGACCAAAGTCAGTACCACGATCGGGTTGAGCACGCCGAGGACGAAGGCCTGGCCCGGGTCACGACCGATGGCGCGGGCCAGTTTGGGCAAACACCACGCAAGCGCGAACACCGAGACGAGTGAAAGAAGTCGCAGCGCGATCACGGTTGCCGTCGCGTTGTGCATGGTGATGGACGCAAAGAACCCATCGACAATGAGGAACAGCGGACCGTATGGCGCTGGCGTGTTGCCCCAGAGCGGATCGACGGGAGCAACGTACGGCCCCGAGCCCAAGGTGAAGGGGCCGTAGACATAGGGGTTGATGTGGTGCGAGACCATCTCCCCCTGCGCGGCGTAGCTGAAGACGTCGCGCGAGAACATCGGCGCGACCACGAGCATCGGAATCACCCAGAGCGCAAGCATCCAGGTGAGGTTGCGGATGGGTGCACCTGGTCGCATTGCGAGAGCCTTCGACAGCTGAATCCATGTCCGCATCAAGAGCACCAGGCCGCCGTAGACGAGGAGAAGGCCGAGCAGCAGTACCGCCTCGTTCCCGTGATCCGTGTTCGTCGTGTTGCCCGAGGGCACACCGAAGAACCATGTCCCTGGCATCTCGAGCTTGAACGGCGAATTCGAGAACGAGCCACCGACGGCGATCGCGATGAGCGCAAGGAAGCCCGCGAGGGCAGGACGGCGCAGCCAGGTCCAGTCCGTGGGGTCCTGCGCCGCCTCATCAATCTCAAGGTGCGGACGAATCCGCCGCGTGAATCGATGGCGGACCTCCAAGAGGCGCTCCATCGAGCGATGGGCCCGGGCGCGCAGCCCAGCGCCGGTGGAGGAGGTGTCGGTGGCGGAAGCGTCCATGGGCGAAAGGGGGCTCGGGCACGGCCCGAGACGAGAGGCCCCAGTCTACCGGGGGACCTGCCTGAATCCGGGTCCGGGCGCGCCCGGGGAGACCCCAAGGCGTGTGGTGGGCCGTGAGGGATTTGAACCCCCGTAGGCGAAGCCGTCTGGTTTACAGCCAGATCCCTTTGGCCACTCGGGCAACGACCCGTCGAAGAGATTAGTCGCTCTGAGGTGGGCCCTCCTCCGGGCCCATGCGGCGCTCCCCCACTACGATCTCGTGCATGCCGAGCTTCGACATCGTCTCTGAGGTGGATCTCCAAGAAGTGCGCAACGCTGTGGACCAGGCCAACCGCGAGGCCGCCACCCGGTTCGACTTCAAGAACACCGACAGCCAGATCGAGATGACCGACACCGAGCTCACCCTCACCTCGGCCACCGAGGACCGCCTCCGGGCCCTCTATCAGGTGCTCGAAGAGAAGATGGTCCGCCGTGACGTCTCGCTCAAGTCCCTCGACCCCAAGGGGATCGAGGAAGCTTCCAAGGGCTCAGCCCGCCAGAAGGTCGTGCTCAAGGCCGGCATCGACCAGGAGGCCGGAAAGAAGATCAACAAGCTCATCAAGGACCTCAACCTGAAGGGCATCCAGTCGCAGATCCAGGGAGACCAGGTCCGCGTGACGGGCAAGAAGCGCGATGACCTTCAAGGCGTGATCCAGGCCTGCAAGGAAGCCGACCTCGGCCTTCCGCTCCAGTTCGTCAACTTCCGAGACTGACCTGCGCTGAGCGCATGGCAGCGCTGCGAGCGTGAACTCAGCCCTTTGAGGCCGCTTCCTGCTCCTCTTCGGTGAGGTGCTCGTCGAACTCCTCGAGCTCGAAGTGGAAGAGCTTGTTGAACACCAGCAGCTTGAGCACCCAGAAGATGCCGAACGACGCGACGTTGGCGAACAAGAGCAGTGCCGTCGCCTCCCAGTGCGGGAGGTGGTGGTTCACCGAGATGATCTTGGCAACCTTCGCACCGATGATCGAGACGCCAATACCCAGGGCCGACATGCCCCAGAAGGGGATGATCTCCCGGGTCAGGTGCGAACGGCCCGACTTGCCCCACGCCCAGGAGCGGTTGAGGTAGTAGCTCGGGATCGTCGCCACTGCGTTGGCGAAGATCGTGGAGGGCACCTGGGTCCAGACCTTGAGGACACCGAACCACACGAACAGGACGGTGAACGACACGATGGTCGAGATTCCCGAGACCATCGTGTAGCGAATCAGCTTGCGACCTTCGTGGGAATGCGCCCAGTCCTTGGCCTTGTGCAGTAGTCCTGCCATCGGGTCGATGCTACGCCTTTTGACCAGCCTGTCGGTTTCCCCTGCCACAGGGCAGCGCACCAAGGCCCGAAGAGTGGGAACATGTCCCGATGAACGACTCTTTGGGCTTCCTCATCGACCTACTCGATCTTGAGCCCATCGAGGTCAACATCTTCCGAGGCCACCGCGGAGACGAGAATCGCCAGCGGGTCTTCGGAGGCCAGGTGGCCTCTCAGGCCCTGATGGCTGCCGGACGGACCGTTCCCAACGCCCGCGTCCACTCCTTGCACTCCTATTTCCTGCGCCCGGGCGATCCCACCACCCCGATCCTCTACGAAGTGGACCGGATCCGTGACGGGCGTTCCTTCACCACTCGACGGGTGGTGGCCATCCAGCACGGCGAAGCCATCTTCAACATGCAGTGCTCCTTCCACGCCGAAGAGCGCGGCCTTGAGCACCAGTTCGCCATGCCGGACGTTCCTGATCCCGAGTCCATTCCCCCACTTGCCGAGCGCCTCGCGCCCTGGCGTGACCAACTCGACGGATGGTTCTCTCGCCCTCACCCCATCGACCAGCGCTACGTGGGGCGTCTGCCTTGGCGTGAGGCGAACACACCAGAGCAGATGCGCGACAACGAACCTCGCCAGCAGATCTGGATCAAGGCTGACGGTGAGCTCCCCGATGACCCACTGCTCCATGCCTGCGTGGTCACCTACGCGTCGGACCTCACCCTGTTCGACACGATCCTCGCCCCCCACCCCGTGGCGTGGGACGACCCAGAGTTCATGGGGGCGAGCCTGGACCACTGCATGTGGTTCCACCGCGACGTGCGGGCGGACGAGTGGATGCTTTATGACACCGACTCACCGATCGCACACGCAGCGAGAGGGCTGGCCCGCGGCTTCCTCTTCAACCAGTCAGGAGAGCTCTGCGTCTCGATGGTCCAAGAGGGACTTGCCCGCTTGATCTGAGCCGCAGAAGCACCGAGGCCTGCGGACCTCGAAAGGTGTGTCAGCCGTCGCGACGAGCCATGGGGACAAAGTCACGCACGTCGGAGCCGGTGTAGAGCTGGCGGGGACGGGTGATCTTCATGTCCTGCTCGAGCAGTTCCTTGTAGTGCGCCAGCCAGCCGGCGGTGCGCGGGATGGCGAAGAGCACGGTGAACATCTCGAGCGGGAAGCCCATGGCCTGATAGATCAGACCCGAGTAGAAGTCCACGTTCGGGTAGAGACGACGGCTCACGAAATAGTCGTCGCTCAGCGCGATCTCCTCGAGCTTGAGCGCTATGTCGAGCAACGGGTTCTTCCCCGTCACGGCGAAGACCTCGTCTGCAGTGCGCTTGATGATCCGAGCACGCGGGTCGTAGGACTTGTACACGCGGTGCCCGAAGCCCTGGAGCTTGACCTTGCCCTCCTTGACGCCAGCGATGTACGCCTCGACGTTGTCGATGCTGCCGATCTCGGTGAGCATGCGGATCACGGCCTCGTTGGCACCACCATGGCGTGGTCCGTAGAGCGCTGCTGCAGCGGCAGCCGTGGCGGAGAACGGGTCGGCGTGGCTGGAGCCCACGGTGCGCATCGCGGTGGTGCCGCAGTTCTGCTCGTGGTCGGCGTGCAGGATGAACAGCACGTCGAGTGCACGCACCAGTGCGGGGTCCGCTTCGAAGCGAGGTTCGGCGACCTTCCACATCATCGAGAGGAAGTTGGCCGAGAAGTCCAGCGTGTTGTCGGGGTAGACGAAGGGCATGCCGACGCTGAAGCGGTGCGCCGCAGCAGCCAGGGTCGGCATCTTCGCGATCAGCCGGACGATCTGCTTGTTCAGCGTCTCGGCATCGTTGATGGACTTGGCGTCCTGATAGAAGGTGCTCAGCGCGGCGACTGCCGAGACGAGCATGCCCATGGGGTGCGCGTCATAGTGGAAGCCCTCGAGGAAGCGCTTGCGCACGTTCTCGTGAATGAAGGTGTGGTACGTGATCTCGTGCGACCAAGCCTCGTACTGCTGTGCGTTGGGGAGTTCCCCGTTCAGCAGGAGGTACGCCACCTCGAGGTAGTTCGACTGCTCCGCCAGCTGCTCGATCGGATACCCCCGGTAGCGAAGGATTCCGGCCTCACCGTCGAGGTACGTGATGGAGGATTCACAAGCGGCCGTCGACATGAAGGCCGGGTCGTAGAACCAGACCCCGGGAAGCAGCTTGGAGAACTCGGAGGCGGCGACACCACCATTGGTGATCGGAATCTCACGGCTCTCGCCGGTGCGGTTGTCGGTGATCGTGATCGACTCGGGCACTGGGGCTCCTCGTTGGAGTTGTTGACGGGCCCGTCAGCCTAGGGCGTTTGTGACCCGAGGGAAACCTGGGCCTAGGGCTTGGTGGTCGTCGACGGGGTCATCGGGGCAATGGAGAGGCCGTAGCGCTGCGCCAAGGAGCCTCCCGCCGCCTGTCCAGCCGGGGGATCCACGGCCACCAACAGGACCGCCTCGGTACCGGGGGTCACCTTGAGACCGCTGAGCACGAAGCCTGAACTCTGGCCCGCCAGGATCGACTGGGTGACACGGACCTGGGAGAGCACTGCGCCTGAGGTGCTGAGGATCGACGCGACCACCGTGATCTTGGGCTCATTGACGTTGCCGAGATTCGACACGGTGGCGAGTACTTCGAGCGAGTTCGTCGGAGGGATCCGAGCAAGATCGAAAGCGGTCTGGGTCGGCAGGACTCCCGGCGAGGTACCCACGGTGACCAAGGTGACCTCATGGGTGGCCCACAGTGTCGGTGACTGTCCGAGCGAGGTCACGAGCGCCGACATCGAGTCGCGGGACAAGAGCTGGTGATCGGCGATGAACACACTTCGGTCCACGAAGGCGTGCCCGGGAGCCGCCTTGAGATCCGCACGAAGGCGGCCCACCTTGGCATCGGCACTCGAGAGGAGCGCGCCTGCGGCGTTCAGCTGGGAAAGCGCAGTCGATGCAGGGATCATCGAGACCACCTGAGTGGTTCCCGCCGCCCCTGCGGCGCCCGCCACCGCAGGAATGGGAAGTCCGAGCAGGCCCTGCACGGCAGTGGCGATCTGTCGGGTCCCCTCGGCGCGATCCGCCACGATGGACGAGGCCCGCGCACCCGCGTCCGCCGAAGGCGCAGGCGTAGCCGCGAGCGAGGCTGCGTTTGCAGAGCGCTTCGTGGCGGCAACGAGATCTCGAAGACGAAGCGCCAATTCACCTCGATCGAGGGTGGCCATGTCGTTGAGCAGTGACTCGAGTTCCTGGCCCTCAAGAACCTGGGCGTCGAAGATCGTGTTGATCTGTGCGGCAAAGGTGGCGTTGGTGTCGGACAAGTACGCGTCTGAATGGCGGGCACCGCTGTAGACCCCGTGGATGATGAGGCCCGCCAGGAGGACCACTCCAACGATGATCAGGATCCCCGCGCCCCGAATCCGGCGGAGTCCGCGGCGCCGACGCGGGCTCATCGGGTGCCGCCGAGATCGTTGCGGTGGGCAAGGCGTGGAGTCATGGCGAAGGTTTCGGCGGATCTGAGTTCCGCCGCCATGAGGCTACTCCGGGGCCTTGGCGTCCAATCCTCGGCGCTACGCCTCGTCCGCGTTGGGAACGGGTGGCTCCAACAGGTGCAGGCCTTCAGGCTGCTCTGCACCCAGAAGCTCAGGGCGCGAGATCTCCACCGCATGGTGATCGACTCGCTCGGGTGCCTCGACCGCCTGATCGACGAGCTTGAGGTTCTCGAAGGCGCGCGAGGCGGGAAGCAACCGGGATTCCATTGAGCCGATGGCCTTGTTGTAGTTCTCCGCCGCGGCGTTGATGCCCTTGCCCACCTTGCCCAGGTGCTCTGCGAAAGTCTTGAGGTATCGATGCAACGTCAAGCCCGCGTCATGGATTGCCGCTGCCTCCTTGGCCAGAGACTCGTGGCGCCATCCGACATTTACCGTCTTGAGCAGAGCGATGAGGTTCACCGGGCCACTGATGAGCACGTTCTTCTTCATGGCGTGATCGAACAGCTCGGGGTCTGCTTCGAACGCCGTGGTCACGAGCGCCTCTCCCGGCACGAAGCAGACGACGAATCCGGTCGACTCGGTTCCATGCAGTGCGGAGTAGTCCTTCTTGGCAAGCGCGTCGATGTGGGAGCGAAGCTGGCGCGCATGCTCCTTGGCCTCGGCCTTGCGGGTGGCGTCGTCATCTGCTTCGACGATGCGCAGGTAGGCATCGAGCGGCACCTTCGAGTCCACGATGAGGTTTGCTCCATCAGGCATGTGCACGACGAGGTCGGGGCGCTGACGTCCGTCCTCGGTGGTCGAGCTCACCTGCTCGTTGAAGTCGCAGTGTTCGAGCATGCCTGCGTATTCGACGACCCGACGCAGTTGCTGCTCTCCCCAGAGACCTCGGGTCTGAGGAGATCGAAGAGCGGTGACGAGTGCAGCAGTCTCACGACGCAGACTCTCTTCCGACGCCGTCAGGCGCTTGAGGTGGTCATCGACCGAGGAGTACGCCCGCTCACGCTTGGTCTCGAGGTCGCGAAGCTGGACTTCATAGCGCTCAAGGACCACCTTGAGGGGATCGACCTCTCCCTTGAAGCGCTCGGCCGCGAGCTCGGTCAGGCGGGCAGAGCCCTGGGCGATCACCTCATTGGTGGCGGTCTTGATCTGCTCGTCGAAGGTGGAACGGTCCTCGAGCCGAGCCACCTCGAGTGCTTCGACCCTGGCGCGCTGAGTTGCTGCCTCCGCCTCGGCCTTCGAGGCGTTCGTCCGAAGGCTCTCGGTCTCACCACGCAGGCGCTCGACCTCATCCTTCGCCGCCGACGCGTTGGCCTGCTCGGTGGCCAGCGCTGCCTGCTGAGCGCCGGTGCGCTTGGTCAGCACGGCGAAGACCGCCAACGCGCCGAGCGCCACTCCGATGATGATGCCGATGGCCAGTGCCATGTGACCCCCTGGTCGTCCCGCGCGCCAACGCGCCAATCCAAGACTACGCATCGGGTGTGACGGCACCGTCGGAACCCTTGTGGTTGCTAGCGTTAGTTCATGTCCTCGGGGTTCCTCAACTGGCGGCGCTCGGCCTCGTCCTCAGAGAGCGAAGGCCACCTGCCCGGACTCGTGGGACCGCCACCGGTCCTGCCCGAGATCGAAGACCAGCTCACGCGTACGGTTGCCTTGGTGGGTGAAGCCATCGCCGGGTCCACGCACGCACTGCTCACTGGCGACCGGGACGCGGCGAAGAACCTCATCGCCCAGGACGAGGTCATCGACGAGCTCTCGGCCGGGATCGTGGCGCGCGTCGAACAGGCGCTGATGGAGTCGGGTCGTCCGGTCGCCGAGCGACGCGCCCTGATCGCCATTCTTCGCATGGTCCCTGAGATCGAGCGGAACGGTGACCTTGCCGAACACATCGCACGCCGAGCGGCACGAGGCCTCGGTCAGGAGATGAACGCTCGCTCGCGTGGACTGATCGAACGCATCGGCGAAGTGGCCTCGGCCATGTGGCGCTCAACCGCTGATGCCATCGGTGATGACTCGGGAGACTCGGCTGCGGCCGTTGAGGACCTTGACGACGAACTCGACGACCTGCACGTGACCCTCACCGCTGAACTGACCTCGGGATCGAGCCCCTTGCCTGTGGCCATCGAGATCGCCATGGTGGGCCGCTTCTATGAGCGTTTCGGGGATCACTGCGTGAACCTGGCTCGTCGCATCGCCGCCTTCAACGGTGCGGTCGTTCCCATTCCCTCCGCGGGCGGCGACTGAGTCGACCGCCCGGAGCGCTGCAGTCTAGAAGCGCTTCTCCAGGAGGACCTCGGCGATCTGGACGGCGTTGAGGGCCGCTCCCTTACGCAGGTTGTCGCCGACGACGAAGAGGCTCAGCCCGTTGTCGATCCCCTCGGCCACACGGATGCGGCCGACCAGCGAGGGGTCGGTGCCCGCAGCGTCAAGGGGGTTCGGAAGGTCGCTGAGCACCACGCTCGGTGCGCTCTTCAAGAGATCCGTCGCCTGCTCGGGGCTCAGTGTGCTGGCAAAGCTCGCCGTGATCGAGGCCGAGTGGCCCGTGAAGACGGGGACTCGCGTGCAGGTGCACGACACCGGCAAGCCGGGGATCTCGAGGATCTTGCGGGACTCGTTGCGGTACTTCTTCTCCTCGTCGGTCTCCCCGAGTCCGTCCTCGACGATGGACCCAGCGAGGGGCAGCACGTTGTGGGCGATGATCCCGGGGAACTTCGTTGCCGGGCCCATCGCCACGGCGTGGCCGTCCAAAGCGAGCTCGTCGGCCCGACCCGCGGACTGGTCGAGCTCCTTGGCCAGCTCGGCCACGCCTTCTCGGCCACCACCGGAGACCGCCTGGAACGTCGTCACCACGAGGGACGTGAGTCCTGCAGCATCATGCAGCGGCTTGAGTACCGGCATGGCGACCATGGTCGTGCAGTTCGGGTTGGCCACGATGCCCTTGGGGATCGTGTCGAGAGCGTGGGAGTTCACCTCGGGCACCACCAAGGGCACTTGATCATCCATGCGCCATGCCGAGGAGTTGTCCACCACGATGGCTCCGGCTTCGGCCAATCGAGGAGAGAGCACCCGTGAGCTCGTGGCGCCGGCGGCGGACAGGGCGATATCGATACCCTGGAAGTCAGCCGCCTCAGCGTCCTCGACCACCACCTCGGTGCCGGCATAGACCAGACGGGTCCCTGCTGAGCGCGAGGAGGCGAAGAAGCGGACGTCGTCGAGGGGGAAGCCTCGGGCCTCCAGGATCTCGCGCATGACCGAGCCGGCTTGGCCCGTGGCACCTACAACAGCGACTCTCATGGCCTCTGAGCCTAGGGGCCCGAGGAGGGGCCTCGATTCAGGCGGAGGTGCTCAGTCTGCTCAGCGATCGAGGCCGAAGGCCGTGTGCAGGGCGCGCATGGCCTCTTCCACCTGCGTTTCGTCGACCACGCACGAGATACGGATCGACGAGGTGGAGATCATCTCGATGTTGATGCCCTTGGCGGCCAGGGTCTCGAACATCGTGGCGGTGACCCCAGGATAGGACTTCATCCCCGCGCCGATCACTGAGACCCGGGCGATCGAGGTGTCCGAATCGACACCGGCAAAGTGCATTGAGTCCCGCAGCGACTCTGCCGTCTCGACCGCCGTCTCGAGGTCATCGCGCGGCACCGTGAAGGAGATGTCGGTGATCCCGGCCTCTGAGGTGTTCTGCACGATCATGTCGACGTTGATCGACTTGTCCGCCAGCGCCCGGAAGAGCTGGGCGGCCAGGCCCGGGCGGTCAGGGACGCCGTGGACCGTGACCTTCGCCTCTGAGGCGTCATGGGTCACCGCCGAGACGATTGCCTGTTCCATCGTGTCCTCCTCTTCGACGATCCACGTTCCGGTCTCCCAGGTGAAGCTGGAGCGGACGTGGAGCGGCACGTGGTGGTTGCGAGCGAATTCGACTGAGCGCAGCATGAGCACGCGCCCGCCGGTTGCGGCCATCTCGAGCATCTCTTCGAAGCTGACCTTGGGGATGCGGTGCGCACTGGGCACGACGCGGGGGTCCGCAGTGAAGACCCCGGTGACATCGGTGTAGATCTCACAGACGTCGGCGCCAAGCGCCGCAGCGAGCGCGACCGCAGTGACGTCCGAGCCGCCTCGACCCAAGGTGGTGATCTCGTTGTCCGTCGAGACGCCCTGGAACCCCGCACAAACCGGTACGAACCCGTCTGCGATGGCCTGGCGGATGCGATCGGGCTTGACCTCGAGGATCTTGGCTCGGGTGTGATCGGTGTCGGTGATGATGCCGGCCTGAGAGCCGGTGAACGATGCAGCCGGGACGTCGAGGTCGGCCAGCGCCATGCAGAGCAGGCTCATCGAGATCCGCTCCCCCGTGGTGAGCAGCATGTCCATTTCGCGCGGGGGGATCACTCCGGAGACGTCCCCGGCCAGGCGGACGAGTTCGTCGGTGGACTTACCCATGGCCGAGACCACGGCCACCACGTCATTGCCCGCCTTGCGCGTCCGGGCCACGTGGTCGGCGACGGCGCGGATGCGCTCGGCGTCGGCCACCGAGGTGCCTCCGAACTTCTGGACGATGAGTGCCACGGCCCTCAAAACTACTTGGCCGCCGCCCGGGTCCCGGGCGAGGGTGGCCTTGGCTAGGGTGTCCGCCGTGCCCAGTGACAAGCGAGCAAGGCAGAAGCAGGCCCGAGCCGACCGGCTCGAGGCGGAGAAGAAGGCGACCAAGCGCCGTCAGTTGACCCGTCGGGTCATCCTGATCGCCATCGCCGCAGTGGTCGTGATCGGTTCCGTCTGGTTCTTCACCGGGCGCAACAACGGATCGAAGAGCGCCTCGACGAGCTCGACCACCACGACCACCTCGGCCGACGCCGTCGCACAGGCCAAGGCCGATGCCGTCTCAGTGGCCGCGGGCTGCCCGAAGAACCCCGCCACCCGGGTCAACACCCAGACGTGGAACGCAGCTCCGGCGATGACGATCGACACGGCGAAGAACTACACGGCGGTCATCAAGACCGACCTCGGCGACATAACCGTGGCGCTGAATGCCAAGAGCACCCCGGTGACGGTGAACAACTTCGTGTTCCTCGCCAACCAGGGCTACTACCACTGCGTGATCTTCCACCGGGTCATTCCGAACTTCATGGACCAGACCGGCGACCCCCAGGGCTCCGGACAGGGTGGGCCGGGCTACACCATCCCTGACGAGTTCCCCGCCACTGCCTCGCCGCAGTACCCGATCGGTTCGTTGGCCATGGCCAACACCGGTGCGGCGAACTCGGGGGGCAGCCAGTTCTTCATCGTCACCGGCGCCGAGGGCGAGGCTCTCCCGCCCAAGTACTCCCTCTTCGGTCAGGTGACCGCGGGCATGGACGTCGCCCAGACCATCAACCAGCAGGGAACCACCGCCAACAACGGCACGCCGCCGCTGGTCATCCACCGCATCCTCTCGATCACCATCCAGACCAACTGAGCCTGAGCCATCGGCTCACGCGCTCATCCCAAGGAGCACCATGTCCACTGTCCCCTGCCCCGCCGCTGACGGATCCTCGGAGCGCCGCACCTCGTTCCCTGCAGAGCCCGAGATGTGCATCGACGTCTCGAAGCGCTACACCGCCACGATCGAGACCTCTGAGGGAACCATGGTCGTCGCCCTCGACGCCGTGGCCGCGCCCAAGACGGTGAACTCCTTCGTGTACCTGGCCCGCTACCACTACTACGACGGCCTGACCTTCCACCGCATCATCCCAGGCTTCGTGCTCCAGGGTGGCTGCCCCGAGGGAACCGGTCGTGGTGGACCGGGCTACCGCTTCGCCGACGAGCTTCCCGCCCCGGGTCGCTACCAGATCGGTTCGCTGGCCATGGCGAATGCCGGCCCGGACACCAACGGCAGCCAGTTCTTCGTGATCTCGGGCCCCGACGGGGTCCGCCTTCCCCCCGCCTACGCCCTCTTCGGTGCAGTGGTCAAGGGTGGCGAGGTCGTGGAGACCATCGATCAGCTCGGATCGCCCTCGGGTGCTCCGACTAAGCCGGTGCGCATCGAGTCGATCACCATCACCGAGGCTGACTAGCCAGGTAGCGGGCGAGTTCGTTCAGGAACTCGTCTTGGGCATCTGACTGCGGACCCGCCATAGGCCGCGCTCCGCGAACCTTGGATCGCGCGTCCTCGACGCTGTGACCTTGGTGGATCAAGAGTCCAGCGGCCACTGTTCCCGCACGGCCGATCCCCGCGCCGCAGTGAACGATGAGACATTCCCCTTCGCCGATCATCGTGGAGAGCACCTCGATCCGCGCCACCGCCTCGACGAGGTCGGGGGCGTGGAAGTCCATTACCGGCCACCAGACCGCCCGATCGTCGTGGTCAAGGAACTCGAGGTAGTCGTCGTAGCGCCGCTCGAGTTCGAAGCGCTCGACCAGGCACACGACCTTGGTCGCGCCCACTGCAGCGATCGCGCTCTCGACGTCGGGGCCGACGTAGTGCTTCCCCGCCAAGAACAACCGACCTTCTCCCCCGATGGGGATCTCGTCGATGCCGCCGTGGAGCGAGCGGTTCTTCGCCCACTCCTCCAGCGAGTCCGTCAGCGGTCTCACGAGGTGGCGAAGTGATCAACAGCGACCTGGCCGGCCAAGTACACCGTCGCGGTTCCCTCAAGGTGCACCCCGTGCTCGTCGATGACGCATCGCGCGCGCTCGGCCAGGGCCACCACAGGAACCTCAGGCCCGAAAAGCGAGAGCCCACGGTGGAGCTTCTCGCCACTCGGATCGTCGGGGTCAGCTCCCACGTGGGTCACGACAGCCAAGTCGCGCACAAGTCCAAGGCCCACGGTCGGGGCACCGCCACGGGGGTCGACCATCGGGTCGCACAACGCCACGGCGGCACCACCGGAGGCGACCAGGAGTCCACCGCGGGCAAGCACACCGGAGATCGCCTCGAGGATCTTCGTGCCCTTGAGCGCGGTGCGCAGATGCATCGCCGAACCCTCGACGAGGTAGACGAGGTCCGCGCTGGCCACCTTGTCGGCCAGCTCGACGATCTCCGCATCGCCTCGATTGAGCGCCATGATCCCCTCGACCTCGGCACCCAAAGGACCCAGCCAGGTAGCCAGGTTGACCATGGCCTGTTCGGGGGCGTCGAAGGCCGCGGCGGTGGCCACCGCCAGCACCCGGGACCCACCGGCCTCGCCGAGCAGCCACTGCCCGAGCGCCTGATCGCCGACCTCGGCCCCGCCGACCAGCACGATTCGTCCCTGCCCCATAGGGGTCGAGCCTGCCACAGGGCCTTCGTGGACGCCCAAGTGACTGATGAGTAACCTGTGCCCCCATGACCAACAGCATCGGCATCATCGGTTCAGGAATCATGGGCGGCGGCATCGCCGAGAGCGCAGCAGCAGCCGGCCACCAGGTCGTTCTGCGAAGCCGCACTGAGGCTGCCGCCTCCGCCACGCACGCCG
>CAWUMT010000015.1:0-13495 GCA_963923735.1 uncultured Acidimicrobiales bacterium | reverse complement strand
GCCGACCGCTACGTAGCGGCGGCGGAGCAGATCGGCCAGCTGCCCGAGCCGGTCGTGCACTCAGGCCTCCCGGGTGGCGTCTTTGTTGCGATGCAGCCAGGCCGTGGTGGACCGTCCCAGATCCCGCCCCCATAGCCGACCTGGGCGCTCCACGAACACGAAGGAACCCCAACCGAGACCGATCGAGATGATGAAGATGATCACGATCTTGACCGGAAGGTGGTGCAGGTTGGCGGGCTGAAGGAGCGGACCCATGCCGTAGACCGAGAGGATCACCGGGAAGTGCCAGAGGTACAGCCCGTAGCTGCGCTCCCCCATCCACACGCCCGCCCGGAACGGGGCCTTGAGTCGCACAGGCGCCGAGCGTGAGGCGTAGAGGATCGCCGGGACGGCCAGCACGCAGATCAAGTAGTCGAAGAACACGAAGGGGACCTTGTTGCTCAGCTCGCTCCCCCAGACCGTGGCGCGCAGCAGGAGCACGCTCGGCGCGAGACAGGCAAGGAGCACGAGGATGCTCGGGTGGCGCTCGGGGCGTGCCACCCAGAAGTCGAAGTGCCCCTTGAGCACCGCCCAGCGCAGCGCCATGCCGAGCACGAAGATCGGAATGAGACCGATGAACTGGCGCTCCAGCCAGAGGTATTGGACACCCTGCATCGAAGGGTTCGAGGGATCCGCAGGCCCGAAGTAGAAGTTGTGGATCCGCACCCCGTGGAAGGTCACCAAGAGGCGCCACCCCACGCCCACCGCGACGAGCGCCAATGAAGCGAGGACCGGTCGCTTGGCGATCGCCCAGGCCAGGAACGGCATCACGAGGTACAGCGTCATCTCGATGCTCAGCGTCCAGAGCGAACCGTCCACGTTGAGGTTGGACGACGTGGACGGGAAATAGTGCTGTGTGAAAGTCAGGTTGGCCAGGATCTGCTTGAGGCCTTGGGCACTGAACACTTGGTCATGCTGCGCGAAGAAGAGGAACAGCAGCCCCACGCAGACGTAGTAGGCGGGAGCGATCCGGAAGAACCGCCGGACGTAGAACTCGAGCGAGGTCTTGCGGCCTCGGTTGACCCAGAAATAGTCGGCCAGCAGATAGCCCGACAGCAGGAAGAAGACATTGACACCCCAGGTGCCCAGTCCCTTGACGATGCCGAACCCGTAGTCGAGCGATCCCCCGGCCAGCGCCCAGCAGTGATCGACGACCACCGCCAGGGCGGCGATCCCACGCATGGCCTCGATGGCGGGATACCACTGGCGCCCTTCGGTGGGAACCGGAGGCTCGATCCCCCACGGTTCCTCGACTACAGGGACGGGCGCCTCAGACATTGGAGGGGTAGCCCACGCGTGACGTCGTCGCCACGCGACGCAGGCCCTCGAGCATCTCGGAGCGGATCAGCGGTGTGAACGGATCAAGCACGTCGATGACACGGGCAGCGAACCCGAAGTGCTGCTCGATCTTCTCCAGAAGGTCTGCGCTGGCCGGAGAGAGTTCGTAGGTGAACCCGAGGAAACTCACCTGGGCACTCAGGCCCTCGGGCTCACCGGTGAGGACCACCGCCGGACCGTCGTCGAGCTCATGGCTCGTGGTGGAGCCGAGGACGACGCGGTAGCCGAACTGTCGGGCTCCCGCCTTGACGATGGCCCGCACCGCTTCCTCGGAGATCTCGACGAGACGCCCCGAATGGACGAAGTCCGCCACCTGCGTCCGGAAGTCGGGATAGCGAAGGTCGATGATCTCCTCGTGCTCGGGGACCGTGGTGTGACCGGCCGAGACGAGTCCGGCCGCCACGTTCGTTCCTCCGCCCCGGTGATACGTGAAGCACGAAACGCCCAGCGCGATCCGGTAGCCCAGCTCGAGGCTTCGCAAGGACCAGTCGGTCTCCTCGCAGTAGCCCCGGCCGAAGATCGGATCCATGAGGCCCACTTCCCGAAGGACCGCAGTCGGCACCATGAAGGAGAACGAGATGCCCGCAGGGATGTCAATCGCCCTGCCCGAGAAGTGCGCAGTCAGCACGCCTCCGAGCCAGTCCACGACCCGCTGATCGTGGAGGAACCGATCGGGATCCTCGTTGGGAAGCGAGAACATCGAGACGTTGTTCGACCACGAGGTGACCGAGCCGATGGACGGATCGAGCTCGAGGGTGTGCAGCATCTCGTCGACCAGGTTCGTGGCGAACAGGACGTCGGAGTTCGCGATCACTACGTGGTCGTATCCCTGATCCATGGCGGCCAGCAGGCCGAGGTTCACGTTGCGAGGGATGCCGAGGTTCCGCGGCGTGCGGTAGAAGGTGATGCCGAGCTCACCACAGAGGGCTTCGATGTCCTCGGAGAACCCCGGCTCCGGAGAAGCATCGTCGAGGACCAGGAGGTCGATCTCCGCACGCTCCGAGACCATGGCCGCTGCAGAGGCGAGGCACTCGGGAACGAAGTCCCTGCCGTTGTAGACCGTGATGGCGAAGAGCACCCGTGTCCTGGCCATGACTAGGACCTCAAGGCGCGGAGGCGGTTCCGGATCCGCTTGAGGATCGGACCCAGCGGAGAGCGTTTGATCACCTCGAGCGGGCGGACGAAGAACAGCGAGCGGTACTTCAGCGACTCGATCTTCGCTTCGAGCTGGCGAATCTGCTCGTTTGCCTCGAGCAGCCTTCGGGTCAGATCCACGACGCGTGCGTTCGCCACCTCGAAGTCCCGCAAGGCCTGCACGAGGGAGAGTCGATCGATCTCTCGACTCAGATGTTCACTGGGAGTGGCAGCATGCGTCTCAGAGGAAGGCACCCTCAGAGTGTACCCACCACCGGTTGCGCCAAGAGGGAGCGGAAGGACGTCAACAAGGCGCTCGCGCTCTTGTCCCAAGAGTAGTCCCCCAACACGGCGTTGATCGCCCGGACCTGCGCACCGCACAGCGCAGGATCGGAGAGGAGGGCTGCAGTCGCTGTCACCCACGCCTCGATGCTCCAGTCGTTCGCGAGAACCGGAATCGCGCTGAACCGCTCGGCCAGTGCGGGGATCGGCGTCATCACCGTCGGCGTGCCGAAGGCAGCCGCCTCGTGGGGAACGAGTCCGAACCCCTCGGCTCCTGTCGGATACAGCACCACTGACGCATGACGGAGAAGCCAGTTGCGCTCTTCGGAGGTCACGTCGGGGATCACGTGGACGGGGTCCCCCGGGAGCGTCCGCTGCGCTTCTGCATCCGCGGACGATCCGAAGGGCACCTTGGCACCGGCCAGGACCAGGTGGAGGTGATGGCCACGGGCATTGAGCGCTCGGACGACCTCGATGGTCAGGTCGCGGTTCTTGTGGGTGTAGTTGGTGCCGAGGGCGAGCGCGAAGGGCTCTCCTGCAAACCCCTGGTCCCGAAGGGCTTTGGGTTCCACGGCAGGTTCGTCCCCGTGGAGGTGCCCGACGCCGTTGGGCACCACGAACACCCGGTCCTCGCCACTCAGACGCTCTCGAAGGATCTGGTCTCGGGCATCCTGCGAGATGGCGATGAGTCCATCGACTTGGCGTGACAGCGCGCGGGTGGCATGGCGGTGTGCGAACCAGTCGTTCGGGGAGGGGAAGTAGGTGGGGATCTGATAGGCGATCAGGTCGTGAACCGTGACGGCGATCCGGCGACCCACCGTCCTCCATGCGCTCATGTCGAGATCACTCGTCACCTGATACGGGCGATGGATGACGTCAATGTCCTCGAATCCCTCAAGCGTTCGCTGGTCCGCCTGGCGGGCGTCAATCTTGGGGTGATTGAGCACCTCGCGGGCGTAGTCCGGCATGAAGCCAGGGAGAGCCACACCGAGGTAGGCGACGTCTCGTCGATTGGCCAGCGCGCGCAGCATTGAGAGGAACGCGACCTGGGTGCCCATCTCCTCGGGCATCAGGCAGTAGCCGTCGACCAGGATCCGGAGCCCGTCCACCGAGGCGCGCGCCAGCGCCATGGCCTCGTTCAAGGCACTCTGTCGCTCCGACGCCGCAACAACTGCTTCAGCCAGGGCGGGATGGGCTGCAGCCAACCATCTCGTCTCGGTCTCGGTAAGCCCCGCACCGTCACGCTCGAGAACCTCGAGGTACGTGGTCGGCTCGACCAGGTCGAGCAAGCCCCTCGCCCGACCAGCTGCGCCGTAGTCCGCCAACGCCAAGGGCGCCCGTGGGGAGTGTGAGGGGAACGGCGAGAGGAGGCTGAGTCCCTGCTCGCTGAGCAGGACGGCGGGGCCCACGGGGAATGGGGTGGTCACCGGTTCGAGACCATGGGACACCGAACGCAACAGGCCCGTGATGCCTGCGGCTGCACCGACCGCCGAGGGAGTCGAGGCGGGTGCGAACGAGGCCAAGCCCGAGTCGCTCGAGAGGAACGAGACCGATGCGCACCGTAGGTCCGTCTCGACCAGCTCCACAGCGCTTGAGAGTGCCTTGGCAGGGAACTGACATGGCGCATGGACCAAGAGGACGTGATGTCCGCCTTCGCCCGCGATGTCGACAAGCTCGGCGAGGTCGTGGGCACCGACCACACGAACCCCAGGGCCGCCGAGCGGGTCGCGCGTCGAAGGATCTGGCCCACCGACCACGATCTCTGCGTCTCCGAGTGCGTTGCGCAACGAGCCGAGTGCTTCTTGCCATGCCTCGAGGGAGCCTTGGACCCAGAGGGCCGCCCTGATTCTCGGAGTGTCGACGCTCATGAACGATCGAGGACCTCTCGAGCGCCATCCACCAACGCTTCGAGTCCCCGGGTCAACGACCATGCAGGTTCGTATCCGATCACTTCCTGCGCTGCGGTGATGGAGCAGGAGGCGGCACGCACGTCACCATCGCGGAAGGCTCCGCTCACTGACGGCTCAGGTGCTCCGGCCAACCGTGCGATCGTCTGCGCCGTCTCGAGGATCGTCGTGGAGGAGCCGGCGCCGATGTCGAGGGTGCGCGCCCGCTCCGGCGGCGAGGCAAGGCTTGCGGCGACGGCCGAGGCGACGTCCTCGACGTAGACGAAGTCACGGAGGATCTCTCCGTCCTCGAAGACGTTGAGCGTCTCCCCCTTGAGCGCCTGGGCCGTGAAGATCGAGAGCACACCGGTGTACGGATTGTCGAGCGCTTGGCCGACCCCGAAGACGTTCTGGAACCGCAGGACGCTCACGGCGGCCCCGCGGGCGGCTCCCCAGGCCTTGAAGATGTGCTCCTGGGCGAGCTTGGTCGCGGCGTAGATGTTCGTCGGCTCGGTTCGGGTCTCCCCTGCCACGGCCGGGATCGGCGCGCCGATTCGGCCTGAGGAGTCCTCGCACTGCCACTGTCCAGCAGCAAGCTGATCGTGGCTCCGCGCCTCGGGGTAGTAGACCTCCCCGTCGACTTCCCACGCACCCTCTCCGTAGACGGCCCGTGAGGACGAGAGCACCAGGTGGTCGGGAACGTGGTCTGCTCGCGTCAGGGCGTCGAGCAATTGCGTGGTGCCCACCACGTTGACCGACCCGTGCCGGGTCGCCTCGCTCAATGACTGTCCGGTCCCAGTCTCGGCGGCGAGATGCACGATGGCGGATGGTCGAACCAACTTGAGCAGCGCATCCCAGCCGCTCGGAACCGTGACATCGAAGGGCCAGAGCTCGACGCCTTCGGGGAGGCGCTCAGGCCGACCAGGGCGCTTGTGGACCTGAGGGTGCAGCGAATCGATGACCAGTGGGGAGTGTCCTGCATCCACCAGCTGGCGGGCCAGCGTGGTTCCGATGAACCCTGCGCCGCCGGTGATCACGATCTCGCCAGCCACCTGACGCCTCCTTGTCATGGGGCGGAAACGCCCGCCCGCTCAGTCTTGCCGATGGCCGACCGCCCGGGGGACACCTCCGGACACACAGATTCTCTCAGGAGCGGCGCTTCGCCCGAGCCCTGCGGGCTGCTCGTTCCACGGCATCGAAACCGGGCAGTGACTGAAACGGACGCGCCAGCTTGCGAAGGCGAGCCACCTGCGCCTGCTCGCGGCGCTGCCGATCGAGGAACTCCTCGTTGGCGAGCTTCCGCGCGTCTGTGCTCGAGGCGGTGTTCTCAAGCTCGAGCTTGATCAACCGAGCCTGCAGCGCCTCGAGATCCTTGAGTAGTCCCGCGCGCTCCTGACGAGCATGGGCGAGCTCATCTCGAACGGTGCGCAGCTCCGCGGCGAGCTCGGCCATCTCCTCACGTCGCTTCTCCCCCATCAGCGCTCTCCCATCAACGCGGCGAGCCGGGTCGAGAACCACTCCGCCACCACCGACCGCGAGCCACGCGCACGTACGTGACGGGCTCCGGCTGCGCCGAGGTCGCGTGCCGCTGCGGGGTCTGCCAGCAGGCCCCGCATGAAGCCCGCTGCTGCCCCGAGGTCCGGCTCTGCCCAGAGCGACTCTGCCGGATAGGGCGAGAGGTCTGGCCCCACCTCGATGAGTTCACAGGGAACCAGGCGCGCAGTGGACGCATCCATGAAGTCGAGGTTGCCCGAGTACCCCGTGGCGACCACCGGCGTGCCTGCGGCCATCGCCGAGAGCATGGTGAGCCCCGTTCCCTCTGAACGGTGCAGGGAGACGTAGGCATCAAGATGCTGGAAGAGCGCACGCATCTGCGATTGGGTGAAGAGTTCGTCGATGATCACCACGTCCTCTCGGCCCTGCGCCATCGCTCGCAGTTCCCCGAGCGTGTCGTCGAGCTGTCCGTTGAGCACCTTGAGGACTAGCGCCGCACCCTCGGAGGGTTCGAATGCCTCCAGATACGTTCGGAGCAGGCCGCTGGGATTCTTCCGGGCGGCGACGGAGCGCAGGTCGAAGGCGAAGCCGAAGCAGAACCGGTCCTCAGGCATCCCGAGGTCCTCGCGCAGCAGGTGCGTCGTCGCGGGCTCTTCGACCAGCCAGGGGTGCACGTGGACTGGAACGTGCACGCCTGAGTTCTCGAGTGCCGCCTTGACGAAGGTCGAACCGCACCACAGCTCGTCGAGTGCCCGGGACGCTGCGGCCATCGACGGGGGCATCGAGGGAAGCTCCCACGCCCAGATCCCTGCGGTGGCACGGGGCTGCAGCGCCGCCCACTCCTCGGAGCGCACCAGCTGATCGCCGAGCACGTCAGCATTGACCACCACCAGGTTGGCAGCGAAGACCGCGTCGGTCGAAAGGTGGTCGAGGTCTGCCCGGTGGGAGTGCCCTGGCGCGTCGAGTGCCACGCCGGCCATGGGATAACCAGCCGCACGGACGCCAGCGGCGATGGCCCGCGCGTGCTCTCCCATCCCGAATTCACCACCCAGGTACCCGATGACGTTGGCTCCGCGCACCAGTCCAGCGCCATTACGCGCTGCAACTGCCTCGACACTCCGCCGAACCTCCTCGCCTGCGCCCTCGAGGAACCCTTCTTGGCGCCGGAGCCACGCGGCGAACGCCTCGGTCCGAGCGCGCTCGGGATCGGGGAAGAGTCGTCGTGCTTCGTCCGAGCCCCGCCACCACAGCAGCGCCTGGCGTGGCAGCCCGCATCGTGCGTGATGGGCAAGGTAGGAATCGAATGACGCCGTCTCGCCCGTGGCCCATGAGGGAGCGGGGGGCATGGGCACCTGTGCGCGCGTTGCGTCTTCCCACGCCCACCAGTAGCCCCGACGAAGCTCAGGGCTCAACCGGCGACCATCGACAAGGCGGTCGAATCCATAGGGAGGAGTGGGGACCTCAAGGGAGTGGATGCGCTCGGCCCGGTCTCGGAGCATCTGACGAAGCACCGGGTCGCTCGTCACGTCGATCCGGCTGAGCGGCGCGTACTTCGAGAGGATCTCGGGGTGGCCTGCATCATGGCCGGAGTAGTGGAAGAAGCGAAGGGGTTGGCCGTTCACTTCGATCCCCGCATCGCCTTCGCTCAACGTCCGCTGGTGGAGATTCCAATAGGCCACGTTCGACCCCGGGTCCCTGATCAGCTCATGGGGAAACAGCGAGGGCACGGCGTCGACCCACTTCTGGTCCGTGAAGTAGCCCTTGGAGAACTCGATGATCGCGTAGCGCTCAAGGCGTTCGGCCCAGTAGTCGAGAAAGGGTCCCGACCCGGGTCCCACGCCGATGAACCCCAGGTTGAACTGCCCCGTAGTGAGGAACGCCTCCTCGGAGGTGTCTCGGAAGTCTCGGGGCGTCACCTCGAGCACATGGGGAGTGAGTGCAAGTGAGGAGGATCTGGCGGTCTCGACCAGTGGTCCAAGCGATGCGAATACCTCGATATCGGGATCGAGGTAGAGCGCGACCTCTTCGGTGGCGAGCAGGGACCGCAGGAGGAAGGGCTTGACCGCGGTTGCCAACTCGGTGATCGAGTAGGCGGTGAGCATCCGATCGAGGAGCTCGGGATCGATGCCCAAGTCGAAGACGGATCGGAAGGAGATCCAGTTCCAGCGTCGCGCATAGTCGGCGAGCTCTGCGGCCGAGGCATCGAGCAGCACCACGTTGAGTTCCGCTTCGGGATGCACCCGCTTGAGCGAACTGGCCAAGAGCGCCACGGAGGCGAGGTAGTTCCGTGCGGCGATGGTGCCCACGGCCCAGGAGCCGGCGTCCTCGGAGGGCCGAATGACGGGAGTGGGCTCGATGGTGTCCATGGATCAGTGCCTCGATGCCCTCAGCGTTGGGCGGCCGATCCCCAATCCTACCGCCGTGCCCCGGATGCGGGAGGTGGAGGTGCGAGGACTTCGACGTCGCTGCCCACCTTTCGGGCCTTCCATCCCTCCCACCGAAACGAGCTGATCCGATCCGTTCCGCGCTCTAAGAGCCGACGGGCGAAGACTCCCTTGACGGCCTTGGCCCCATGGCCGGCTGCCTTGGCACCTTCTGCGGTGACGAACCTCACGCGCATCACTTCGACCTCATTGGCCAAACGGTCGAAGTCGATTGACGCCGCGTGCTCTCCCGGCAGGAGGTCGACGATCAATCGATCTCGACCGAGTGTGGCGAGGCGATCGGTGACGTGAGGTCGCCAGAAGGATGCCACCACGCCGAGGCCACCGAGCGAGACGGACATCGAGAGTCGAAACTCTGCAATCGGATCCGTCCCGCGGCTGAGCCCATAGAGGGCGTTGGGAACCAACAACCGCTCGAGGTGGTCGACCGCAAGTGTGCTCGGTGCGAGATGCTCCCAGACCACCCCGGTGAAGCGTTCGTGCGCAGGAAGGACCAAGGGTCGACCTTCGCAGAGTTCCAAATCGGCCTTGAGCGCGTGCGCAAGGAGCTCACCGCGTGCACCGAGGAGTCGTTCGAGTGCGGTGCCACGTCGAGAGTGCAGTTCCGCTGCCAGCGCGGTGCGTACTTCGTTGCGCGGAGTTCGCAAGGTGGTCGCGAAGTTGTCACGTCCCGCCGAGCGCCTTCCGCCGATCGCTTTGCCCTCCGACGGCGGCACCAGCACAAGGGGGGTCGGCATCGGCACACGCTAGCGAGCCGACCACACCGACTCATGAAGGGTTACCCCGCAGTCAGGCCCGAGGTAGGGACAATCCCGATAGCGTGGGGGCAGATCGTCGGGGATCCGACACGAGGCGAATCGGAGGCGCACGAGGAGATGGCTCTTGAGTCGGTCCGAGTCCCCGAGGTTGGCGAGTCCGTCTCCGAGGGAACCATTGCCACCTGGTTCATCGAGCCCGGCACTGCGGTCACCGCCGGCCAGCCACTCTTCGAACTGGCGACTGAGAAGGTCGACTCCGAGGTCCCCTCCCCGCTTAGTGGCACCGTCGTGGAGCTCCTCGTTCCCACCGGCGGTGCCGTTGCCGTAGGCGATGTGGTCCTCACCCTTGAGACCGCCGGCGACGTCGCCGGCGATGCGCCAGTGCGCCCGTCTGCGGAACAGGACTCTCCGGAAAAGGCGGAACCGACCAAGCGCTCTCGTCGCGAACGCCGCCGTTCCCAGGGTCCCAGCCTTGACGGTGCGCCACCGCTTCCTCCGATGCCGGGAGGGGCGATTCGAACGGCTACCCCGTCGGCAACCTTCGCCACCCCTGGCGAGGGTGACACCTTCGTGGAGTTCTCCCGTGTGCGCTCCGTGACCGGCCGGATCGTCTCGGAGGCCAACCAGACCATTCCTCATGTCCTTTCGATGGTCGAAGTCGACCACACCGCTGTCTTCCAAGCGCGCGACGTCATCGAGCAGCGTGGCGACCGCGCGCCCACCGCCTTGGCCTACGTGGCCGTCGCCGTGGCTCGCGCGCTCAAGGACCACCCGGTGCTCAACTCCTCGGTGGGTGACGGCGGCCTCGTCCTGCACAGCCAGATCAACCTCTCCTTCGCCGTGGCAACGCCCGATGGACTCGTGGCTCCGGTGGTCAAACGGGCCGACCAGCTAACCGTCGAAGGGATGGCCACGGCCATCGTGGATCTCGCCCGTCGAGCCCGAGCCAAGCAACTCGCTCCCGACGACATGACCGGTGGCACCTTCTCGATCTCCAACAACGGCTCGGTGGGCTCCGTGCTCACCACCCCGGTGATCACTCCCCCGCAGGTCGCCGTCCTGTCCACGGACAAGGTCGTCGACCGGGCGGTCGTCATCGAACAGAACGGGACGAAGTCGATCGCCATCAGGCCGATCGGCAACCTCGCCATGTGCTGGGACCACCGGGCGATGGACGGAGCAGACGCCGCGCAGTTCCTCGTGGCGGTCAAGGACATCCTCGAGACGACGAAGTGGACGAACGTTGGCTAGCGCAAAGAAGAACAAGGACCTCGACGCCACTGCGGCGGATCACCGGCCCTCCCTTGAGGGTGTCATGCAGCAGCTGGTCGACATCGACCCCGGTGCGACCGACGGATGGCTCGATGCGTTCGACGCTGCAGTCGATGCCTATGGGCCGACCCGAGCCCGCTACCTCCTGATGCGCCTTCTGGATCGGAGTCGTGCGCTCGACGTCGGATTCCCCTCGACCATCTCCACGCCGTACCTCAACACCATCGACCCCGATGCCGAACCGCTTTACCCGGGCGATCCGGTGATCGAGCACACGATCCGGGCACTCATCCGATGGAACGCGGTCGCAATGGTCATCCGCGCCAACGAACGAGCCGCGGGGATCGGCGGGCACCTCTCGACCTACGCCTCCTCGGCCACGCTCTACGAGATCGGCTTCAACCACTTCTTCCGAGGCAAGCTCGGCGAGGGTCCCGGCGACCAGGTGTTCTTCCAGGGCCACGCTTCGCCCGGGATGTACGCCCGTGCCTTCCTCGAAGGCCGACTCGAGGAGTCCGACCTCGACCACTTCCGCTTTGAAGCCAGCCGGGTGGGCACGGCGACCCCGGGGCTCTCCTCCTACCCTCACCCCCGGTTGATGCCCGAGTTCTGGGAGTTCCCCACCGTCTCGATGGGGCTCGGTCCCATCACGGCCATCCACCAGGCTCGCTTCAATCGCTACCTCGAGCACCGCGGGTTGCTGAGCCCTTCTGGATCAAGGGTCTGGGGCTTCCTCGGCGACGGTGAGACCGATGAGCCCGAGACCACGGCTGCGCTCGGGCTGGCGGGCCGCGAGCACCTCGACAACCTCATCTTCGTGGTCAACTGCAACCTCCAGCGCCTCGACGGACCAGTCCGCGGCAACGGCAAGATCATCCAGGAGCTCGAGGGAACCTTCCTCGGGGCCGGCTGGAACGTGATCAAGGTCCTCTGGGGCCGCCAGTGGGATGACCTCTTCGCCCGAGACGTCGACGGCATCCTCCTCGACACCCTGACCAAGACTCCGGATGGAACCTTCCAGCGCCTCGCCACCGCAACCGGTGCGGAGATCCGCGAGGAATTCTTCGGACAGGACCCTCGCCTCGCCGCCATCGTGGCGCACCTCTCTGATGAGGACCTCGAGACCCTGCCGCGCGGTGGCCACGACCACTACAAGATCCATGCCGCCTACAAGGCGGCAGTGGAGCACAAGGGCCAACCCACCGCCATCCTCGCCCACACCGTCAAGGGCTGGGCGTTGGGCGCCAAGGTCGAATCGCGCAACGCCACGCACCAGATCAAGAAGATGTCCTGGGATGAGCTCGTCCTCCTGCGCAACCGCCTGGGGCTCCAAGACCTCGTGCCCGACGAGATCGACAAGCACGAGCCTCCCTACCTGCGCCTCAGCCCCGACTCCCCCGAGGGCCGGTACCTCCGTGAGCGTCGGGCCGAGCTCGGTGGACCACTTCCGAGTCGCGTGGTCGACCACCCTGCGTTGGACCTTCCTGCGGACAACCTTGGCGCCGAGTTCGAAGCCGGCTCCGGTGATCTCGAGTTCTCCACCACCGGCGCGATGGTCCGCCTCCTACGCAGCCTGATCCGCACCGAAGGACTCGGTCGCCACATCGTCCCCATCGTTCCCGACGAGGGCCGCACCTTCGGCATGGACTCGCTGTTCAACGAGGTGGGCATCTACGCACCCGACGGCCAGCGCTACACGCCGGTCGATGCCGAGATGATGCTGAGCTACCACGAGGCGGCCGACGGGCAGATCCTCGAAGAAGGCATCTCCGAGGCGGGCGCCACCGCTGCCTTCCAGGCCGCAGCGACGGCCTACGCCACCTTGGGCGTGCCCATGGTCCCCTTCTACCTCTTCTATGCGATGTTCGGCTTCCAGCGCACGGGCGACGCCTTCTGGCAGCTCGGTGATGCGCGTGCTCGGGGTTTCCTCTGTGGTGCGACTGCGGGACGGACCACCCTGCTCGGCGAAGGTCTCCAGCATCAGGACGGCCACTCACTGCTGTTGGCCTCGGCCTATCCGAACATCAAGGCCTACGACCCGGCCTTCGCCTATGAGATCTCGGCCATCGTTCTGCACGGCCTTGAAGAGATGTACGGCGCTGACCCTCAGGACGTCGTCTACTACCTGACCCTCTACAACGAGAATGCCAAGCAGCCCGCCATGCCCGAAGGTGTTCGCCAGGGCATCATCGACGGGCTCTACTGCTTCCGCTCCGCCCCCTCACAAGGTGGCGTGTCCAAGGGCGAAGGAAAGAAGAAGAAGTCCAAGAAGGACAAGAAGTCCAAGGGCGCCTCGAGCCGTCAGGCCACGGTCCTGTTCTCCGGAGCCCTCGCTGGCGAGGCCATCGAAGCGGCTCGGATCCTCGAGGCCGACCATGGCGTCGGTGTCGCGCTCTACTCCGCCACCTCCTACAAGGCACTCCGAGACGAGGCCCTGGCGACGCTGGCGGCTGACCCCACGGCTACGCCCAAGGTGGCCACGATCCTCAAGGACGCTCCAGGGCCCTTGGTGGCCGTCTCTGACTACGTCTCGCTCGTCCCCACCCAAATCGCCCCGTTCCTCGACCGCCCCCTGACGGTGCTCGGAACCGACGGGGTGGGCCTCTCGGACACCCGAGAGGCGCTCCGAGCCCATTTCGGGGTTGACGCCGCCGCCATCGTCGCAGCGGTCCTGCGGAACCTGTGAGCCAGCCCGAGTCCAAAATGGGTCTAGGGTCTTAGTTGATGGTGCAGACCTCGCCGATCGGCTGAGACGAAGAGAAGAAGAGAGACCCGAGCCCATCCCCCTCGCTTTGAGATCCCCTCCGTGCGGAGCAGGACCTGTCTCTTATACACATCTCCGAGCCCA
>CAWUMT010000014.1:0-13529 GCA_963923735.1 uncultured Acidimicrobiales bacterium | reverse complement strand
TGGCTGGACGAATCCGTTCCGTCCGCGTCCAGCGAGGTCCAGGGGCTTCCAACCTCGAGTGCACCATCTCGGACGGCTCGGGCACCTTGCTGCTGATCTTCCAGGGTCGCCCCACGATTCCGGGCATCGAACCGGGCACCCGGCTCGTGGTGGAAGGAATGGTCGGGTCATGGGAGGACCACTTGGCCATGTTGAACCCGGACTATGAGATCGTTGCCGGAGCCAGCAACGACGTGCCGGGACACTGATCTACTTGGTCACGGCAACCTGAGGGTTTCACACCTCCCGCCCGAGACTTGATCGTCGGTAATCAGTTATAGGCTTTCCGAGGTGGCAGTTGATGAGCCAGCCGAGGCAGGAAACTCACCGTTTCGACCTACGCGAACCATTGCGCGGGACCTCGCCACAGAATTCCCTGAGTCTCTTGGTTACCGCCTGAAGAACGCGCTGCTTGGAAGGCCGATGGTCACCGAGCAACTTGAGTCCGAGCGCTTGGCCAACCCCATCGCCTTGGGAGTGCTCGCCCCTGACTGCATCTCTTCCTCGGCGTACGGCACCGAAGAGATCCTGACGCAGTTGACGCCGTTCATCGGTCTGGCGGCGTTCACGCTCGTCGTGCCGATCACGTTTGCCATTATCGGCGTCCTCTTCTTCGTGACCCTTTCCTATTTCGATGTCATTGGGTATTACACGAAATCCGGCGGGTCGTACGTGGTCGCTCGCGAGAACTTCGGACCGAAGGTGGCTCAGATCGCCGCAGTCGCGTTGTTGATCGATTACATCGTGACCGTCGCCGTGCAGTGTTCGGCGGGAACCGCCGCGCTCACGACTGCCATCCCTTCGTTCGCTCCCGCAACCGTCGAAATCACGGTGGGTGTGGTCGTGCTCTTGATCTACGGGAATCTCCGAGGTATCAGAGAAGCGGGACGCTATTTCGCGCTCCCCACCTATTTCTACGTGGTGGCGCTGGGGGCGGTGATCCTTGTCGGCTACTTCAAGGCGATGACGGGTTCGCTGCATGCGCTCCCCATCCCGAATCCCTCCAAGCTCGTGGACGGCAAGTTCGGTATGAGCAGTTCCGGCCTGATCTACGGATTGGCCTACATCCAACTGCTCCGAGCATTTGCGAACGGTGGCTCCTCGCTGACTGGACTTGAGGCCATCTCGAATGGCGTCGCGTCGTTCAAGAGGCCTGAGTCCGTGAACGCACGCAAGACCCTCATCGTGATGAGTTGCCTCTTGGGATTCCTGGTGCTCAGCGTCTCGTTCCTTGCGAAGTGGACCCACGCAGTCCCCTATGCGGCAGGGACGCCCACGGTGGTGGGCCAGGAGGTCCAAGCGGTCCTTGGTGCGCACGGGATGGGCCACATCTTCTTCCTCATTGTCCAAGCGGCAACGGTCCTCATCCTCTACACGGGCGGGAACACCTCGTTCAACGGATTTCCCTTCCTCGCGTCCTACGTCGCGGGGGATCGCTTTCTCCCTCGGCAGCTGACCAAACGAGGTCATCGCCTTGCGTTCTCCAACGGCATCGTGGTACTCGGCATCATCGCCATCGTGCTCATCATCGTGTTCGACGCGAAGGTCAACGGTCTCGTTGCGCTGTATGCAGTCGGAGTCTTCACCGGGTTCACCATGGCCGGTGCAGGCATGGTGAAACATCATTTTGACCATCGAGAGAACAAGCACTGGCGACGCGGAGCCATCGTCAACGGAATCTCCGGCTTGGTCTCTTTCGTGGTGGTCATCATCTTCGTGGCAGCGAAGTTCTTCGAAGGGGCATGGCTCATCGCAGTGATCGGACCTCTGATGTATGTCGGACTCGTTCACCTCCATCGGCAGTACGCAACCGAGGACAAGTTGCTTCGCGAAGGGGTGAGGAGCTCTCGAACCACTACGGGAAGGCAACACAGCGTCCTCGTTCTCATCGACTCGTTCGACCTCGCAGCTCTTCGTGCGATTGAGTACGCGCGTACCTTGAGTCAGCACACCCGGGCGGTCCATTTCGACATTGACCCCGTGGTCACGGCTGAGTTGAACGATCTCTGGAACGAGGTCGGGCCGAAATGGCTTCCCCTTGACATCATGGAGTGCCGTGACCGCCGTCTTGAGCGGGCCACCCTTGAACTGGTGGCGGATCTCACGGCTGATCATGATCACGAGGTCACGATCCTGCTTCCCAGGCGAGCATTTGCCTCGAGACTGAGCCGGATCCTCCACGATCGCACTGCGGATTCGATTGCCTCTGCCGTATCGGTCGTTCCTCACGTGAGCGCCACGATCGTACCGTTCAACCTTGAAGATCTTGAGTTCGGGGAGCGGATCGAAGCGGAAGCGCTCGCCAAGGAGCACCGTGGTCGAGCAACTCGGTCCGAGCACGCCGAACACCACCTGCTCCCGGTCGATGTGCGGCTGCTCGAACGTTCTGAGGGTTCCTCGCCGATCGGAGATCTCGAGTGGCGGAGGAGAGCCAAGGTCGCTGGCCGAGTTCGTTCCGTTCGAGTCCAGCGTGGGCCTGGCGCGTCGAACCTCGAGTGCACAGTTGGCGACGACTCTGGAACCGTCCTCCTGATCTTCCAAGGCCGTCCGTCGATTCCCGGCATCCAACCTGGAGCCCGCCTGGTCGTCGAAGGCATGGTGGGCTCGTGGCATGAGGAACTCGCCATGTTGAACCCTGATTACGAGATCGTCGCTGGAGCGGGTTCCGAGAATCACGACGCCTGACGTCTCGTTCGATCCCCAGGTTGCGGGCAAGGGAAATCGGCCAGTATTTTCCCATGATCCGCGTTAACGGTCCCGAGACCTGCGACGATCTAACGGGTTTTCAGCAAGCAACGAGTCGCGCCTGCGGGGCGTCGATAGGAAAGGGGACTGATGAGCGGTCTCATCAACATGCTCGGTGAGGGTGGCTACCAGGCCTTCCAGCTCACCAGCACCGACAAGACGTGGTTGTACATCACGCTCGCAGCCGGTGTCGTGGGCATCATCTTCGGCCTCATCCTCATGCAGGGTGTCCTCAAGGCCGGTCAAGGCACCGACAAGATGAAGGAGATCGCCAAGGCGATCCAGGAGGGTGCCGAGGCGTTCCTCGCCCGGCAGTTCAAGACGATCCTGATCATCGTCGTCCCTCTGGCCGTCCTGATCTTCTTCACCGCCACAAAGGTCGTCTACACGGACCCCACCACGCACATGGAGGTCGTCAAGATGACCTTCGTGCAGAACGGCATCTACCGTGTGATCGCCTTCCTGCTCGGTGCGGTGTTCTCCGGTCTCGTCGGCTTCATCGGCATGTCGACTGCAGTGCGCGGCAACGTCCGCACCGCTGCGGCTGCTGTCTCTGAGGGCAAGAACGGCATGGCACCCGCACTCAAGGTGGCCTTCCGGACCGGTGCGGTGACCGGTCTGCTCTGCGTGGGCCTCGGCCTCGTGGGCGCCGCCGGCCTGTTCCTGGTCTTCCAGAACTCGGCCACCGCAGTGCTCGTGGGCTTCGCCTTCGGCGCCTCGCTGCTCGCACTCTTCATGCGAGTGGGCGGCGGCATCTTCACCAAGGGTGCCGACGTCGGCGCCGACCTGGTGGGCAAGGTCGAGGCGGGCATCCCCGAGGACGACCCGCGCAACGCAGCCACCATCGCCGACAACGTCGGTGACAACGTGGGTGACTGCGCCGGCATGGCGGCGGACCTCTTCGAGTCCTACGAGATCACCATCATCGCGGCGCTCATCCTGGGCTACTCGGCGCTGGGGAACTCGAGCTCGGTGCTCTACCCCCTCATCGTCCCGGCCATCGGTGTGATCGCCTCGATCATCGGCATCTACGCCGTGCGGGCCCGCAAGAACGACAAGAACGCCCTGGCCGCCATCAACCGAGGCTTCTGGCTCTCGCTGGTGCTGACCATCGCGGGTGCGTTCTTCGTGGCCAACTTCTACGTGCACAACCTCAAGGTCTTCTGGGCCGTGCTCATCGGTGTGGGTCTCTCGCTGGTCGCCTCGCAGATCACCGAGCACTTCACCTCGACGGAGCGCAACCCCGTCCGTGAGGTCGCAGAGGCGGCAGAGACCGGTCCGGCCACCACGACCCTGTCGGGTTTCGCCCTGGGTCTCGAGTCCTCGGTGTGGGCGATCATCGCCATCGCCGTGGCTCTCGGTGCAGCCATCGGCCTCGGTGGCGGCAACATCCACATGATCCTCTACATGGTCTCGCTCATCGGTATCGGCCTGCTGTCGACCGCCGGCATGATCGTCTCGGAGGACTCCTTCGGTCCCGTCTCGGACAACGCCGCCGGTGTGGCTGAGATGTCCGGTGAGTTCTCCGGCGACGCCGAGCGGGTCATGGTCTCGCTCGACGCCGTGGGCAACACCACCAAGGCCATCACCAAGGGTGTCGCCATCGGCTCCGCCGTGATCGCCGCAGTGGCCCTCTTCGGCTCGTTCATCGAGACCGCAGGTGGCAAGCTCGGCATCGACCCGGTCCACGTGTTCGACAAGATCCAGATCAACGTCGCCGACCCGAAGACCTTCATCGGTCTGCTCATCGGTGGCTCGATCGCCTTCATCTTCTCGGCACTCGCCATCCGTGCGGTGCAGCGCTCTGCAGGCACCGTGGTCCTCGAGGTGCGTCGCCAGTTCCGCGAGCACCCCGGCATCATGGACTACTCGGAGAAGCCCGAGTACGGCCGCGTCATCGCCATCTGCACCAGCGCCTCACAGCGTGAGCTGGCGACCCCGGCCCTGCTGGCGGTGCTGAGCCCAGTCATCGTCGGCTTCGGTATCGGCTATGTCGCACTCGGTGGGTTCCTCGCCGCAGCGATCCTGACCGGTCAGCTCATGGCCAACACCCTGTCGAACTCGGGTGGTGCCTGGGACAACGCCAAGAAGTACATCGAGGACGGCCACCACGGTGGCAAGGGCTCGGAGGCCTTCAAGGCAGCCGTCATCGGTGACACCATCGGTGACCCCTTCAAGGACACCGCCGGTCCGGCACTCAACCCGCTGATCAAGGTGATGAACCTGGTGGCCCTCCTGGTGCTGCCTGCGATGATCACGCTCCAGCACAACAACGGTGCTCGCTACGCCATCGCCGGTGTCTCGCTCGTGGTGCTGCTCGCCGCTATCGCCATCTCGAAGCGTCAGAGCGAGTCGATGACCGCCGAGGTTGCCGCTGAGGCGCCCGCCGGTTCGCTCGGCTAGCAAACCCCGTGTTTTCCCGGCAGCGCCCGGGTCTGTTCCACCAATCGGAACGGGCCCGGGCGCTGTCGTGTTTCTGCTCCCCCCGAGGGTGCTGCTAAGAAATGGCCGAACCCGCTCAGGGGCCGACCAGTGGTCGGACCGATGAGCCTCACAGGAGAGGAGGTGCAGTTCGATGGGTAAGGCACTCGTGATCGTGGAGTCCCCCGCCAAGGCCAAGACCATCAGCGGCATCCTCGGCGACGACTTCGTCGTCGAGTCCTCCGTGGGACACATCCGCGACCTGCCCATGGGTGCCGATCAGGTGCCGGCCGCCTACAAGGCCGAGCCTTGGGCGCGCACCGGGGTCAACGTGGACGACGGCTTCAAGCCGCTCTACGTGGTCAACGCCAACAAGAAGGACGTGGTGGCCAAGCTCAAGAAGCGACTGAAGGAAGTCGACGAGCTCTACCTCGCCACCGACGAAGACCGCGAGGGTGAAGCCATCGCGTGGCATCTCCTCGAGGTCCTCAACCCCACCGTGCCGACCAAGCGCATGGTCTTCCACGAGATCACCCGCTCCGCCATCGAGCGCGCGGTGGGCGAGTCCCGAGAGCTTGACCGCCGGCTCGTGGACGCTCAGGAGACCCGCCGGATCCTCGACCGCCTCTACGGCTACGAGGTCTCGCCGGTGCTCTGGCGCAAGATCCTTCCCCGCCTCTCGGCAGGTCGCGTCCAGTCCGTGGCCACTCGACTGGTGGTGGAGCGTGAACGCGAGCGCATGGCATTCCGTTCTGCCACCTGGCACGACGTGGTGGCCCAGCTCAACAAGGACGGCTCGGGCTTCGAGGCCCAGCTCGTCATGCTCGACGGAGTTACCCTGGCCGAGGGCAAGGACTTCGACGACCTTGGTGCCCCGACCGGCGCACGCGAGGTCCGCCACCTGAGCGAGGCCGAGGCCGCCGCGCTGGCCACCTCATTGCCCACCGCAGCGACCAAGGTGGTCTCGGTCACCGAGAAGCCCTTCACGTCCAAGCCCCAGGCTCCCTTCATGACCTCGACCCTCCAGCAGGAGGCGGGTCGCAAGCTCCGGCTCTCCGCACAGCAGGCCATGCGCGTGGCCCAGCGCCTCTATGAGGAGGGCTGGATCACCTACATGCGAACTGACTCGACGACCTTGTCGGAAGAGGCCATCAACGCCGCTCGCTCCCAGGCGGCGAGCAAGTTCGGTCCCGAGTTCGTCCCCGATGCCCCGCGTCGCTACGACCGCAAGGTGAAGAACGCTCAGGAGGCCCACGAGGCCATCCGTCCGGCGGGGGAGACCTTCCGAACCCCCGAGGAAGCCGCACGCTCGCTGCGCGGTGACGAGCTCCGTCTCTACGAGCTGATCTGGGTCCGTACGGTGGCCTCGCAGATGGCCGACGCCCGCGGCACCCAAGCACAGGTGCGCTTCGAGTCTGAGGTCAACGGAGCGGTGGCCACCCTCCAGGCCAACGGACGGGTCATCTCGTTCCCCGGGTATCGTCGGGCCTACGTCGAGGGTGCCGATGACCCTGAGGCCGAGCTCGCCGAAGCTGAGCGCGTGCTGCCGGCGATGGCCGAGGGCGACGCAGTGGCGGTCAACGAGGCCGAGGCCAAGTCCCACACCACGCAGCCACCGGCTCGGTACACCGATGCGAGCCTGGTCAAGAAGATGGAGGAACTCGGCATCGGTCGACCCTCGACCTACGCCAGTGTCATCTCGACCATCCAGGATCGCGGCTATGTCTGGAAGAAGGGTGCGGCACTCGTGCCCTCCTTCACTGCCTTCGCCGTCGTCAAGCTGCTCGAGCAGCACTTCACCGAGCTCGTTGACTACAACTTCACCGCCTCGATGGAGGATGACCTCGACCAGATCGCCTCGGGCACCGAGGAGATGCTTCCCTGGCTGACCCGCTTCTACTTCGGGGCCGACGCCAACGGTGAGGCTGGCTTTGGCCTCAAGCAGGCGGTCTCAGATCACTTGGCCGAGATCGACCCCGTCGAGATCAATTCCATTCCCATCGGTGCGGACCCGACCAGCGGCGAGCCGATCGTGGCGCGCGTGGGCAAGTACGGGCCGTACCTGAAGCGCGGCGAGGACACCTGTTCGATCCGCGAGGACACCCTTCCCGATGAGCTCACGCCTACGGCGGCTGCCGAGTTGCTCGACGCGCCGCAGGGCGACCGATCCCTGGGTCAGGACCCTGCCACGGGCTTTGACATCTACATCAAGGCCGGCCGCTTCGGCCCCTACGTCCAGCTCGGTGAGGTCACCGACGGGGAGAAGCCCAAGACCGCCTCGCTGTTCGCCACGATGACCCCCGAGAAGGTCACGCTCGAAGAGGCACTTGAACTGCTGAGCCTGCCGCGCCTCGTGGGCACGGATCCTGAGTCGGGCGAGGAGATCTTCGCCCAGAACGGTCGCTACGGGCCATACCTCACGAAGGGGAAGGACTCGAGGAGCCTGGAGAAGGAGGAGGACATCTTCTCCTGCACCATCGACCAGGCACTCGCCCTCTACGCCCAACCCAAGCGTCGTGGACGTGCCGCGGCACCGCCCCTCAAGGAGCTCGGCCCCGACCCGGTCTCGGGTCAACCGATCGTGCTCAAGGAGGGTCGCTTCGGTCCGTACGTCACCGACGGCGAGATCAACGCGAGTCTGCGCGTGGGTGACACGATCGAGGACCTCACCCCTGAACGCGCTGCCGAGTTGATCCAGATCCGCCGTGAGGCCGGACCAGCCAAGAAGCGGAAGAAGAAGGCCCCGGCCAAGAAGGCGGCGGCCAAGAAGACCACGAAGAAGAAGGCCCCGGCCAAGAAGGCGGCGGCCAAGAAGAAGGCCCCGGCCAAGAAGGCCGCAGCGAAGGCGACTGAGGACGACGTCGCCGACGCACCGGACCCCTTCTAGATGAGACCATCACTTTCATGACGACGCCCGGCCGACTGCTCGTCGTCGAGGGCATCGACGGTTGCGGCAAGTCGACCCAAGCCGCCCGGATCGCTGAGCGCCTCGACGCGCTGCTGACGTTCGAGATGGGCGCCACTGAGTTGGGTGCCTCAATTCGCCAGCTCGTCCTCGGCCTTGAGCACAACCCGAGCCCGACTGCCGAGTCCCTCCTGATCGCAGCGGATCGCGCCCAGCATGTCGCTGAGGTGATCGAGCCCACGCTTGGGACCGGACGCCACGTCGTCTCGGACCGCTTCTTCGCCTCGACGCTCGCCTACCAAGGGTGGGGACGCGGCGTACCGCTCGAGGATCTCGTGGTGCTCATCGAATTGGCCACGCACGGTCGACGTCCGGACCTGACCTTCCTCTTCGACCTTCCTGTCGAACTCGCGGCGGCACGTCGCGGCGCCGAGGCGGACCGCATGGAATCAGAGGCCGTCGAGTTCCACCAGCGAGTCCGTCAGGGGTATCTCGCCCAGGCGGCCGCAGAGCCCGAAGTCTGGGTCGTCATTGACGCCAGCCAGTCCCTCGAGGCTGTCTCCTCCCAGGTGGATGCTGAGTTGGTGCGTCGTGGCTGGGCTTGATCTGACCTCGGGGGTGCCGCTGGCGGATCTTCCCGGCCAGGACCGTGCCGTCGCAGCTCTGCGTGCCGCCGCTGGACATCCGGTGCACGCGTACCTCTTCGTCGGCCCTCGAGGCTCGGGTGCGGAGCATGCGGCTGTGGACTTCGCCGCCATGCTGCTGTGCTCGCATGGCGGATGCGGTGAGTGCACGCACTGCGACCGTGCGATGCGTCGAGGCCACCCCGACCTCTTCTTCGCCGAGCGTTCCGGCGTGGCCTACCGGGTCAGCGAGATCGTTCCGAGGAAGGACAGCTCGGGACCCACGGTGCTCGAGCTCTCGGTCCGTCGCCCGCTCGAGGCGAATCGGGTGGTCGTCATCGTCCCTGACGCACATCTCCTTCGAGGGTCAGCTGGAGACTTTGCACCCGCCGCTGCCTTCTTAAAGACGCTCGAGGAGCCCCCTGAGTCGACCGTCTTCATCCTGGTGGCCGAGGAGCTCGTCCCGGAGATGGCCACCATCAATAGCCGGTGCGTGGCGGTCGAGTTCGACCCGCTCTCCGATGCGGCGATCATCTCGTGGCTCGAAGGACACGGGATCAGCGCGGAGCGCGCACGCCAGCTGGCGGAGGGTGCCGCCGGAGACGCCCAGCGCGCTCTGGTGCTCGCCCAGGACGAGGGCTTCGGCGAACGCCTCGCACGCTGGCAGGAGGTGCCGACACTGCTCGATGGGACGGGAGCGACGGCCACCGACCTCGCACTTCGCCTCGTCGCCTCGCTCAAGGAGGCCACCGCCGCCCTTGAAGCGGTGCAGGCCGCCGAGCTGGCCGACCTCGACGCGGCCGCCGAGGCCATGGGGGAGAAGCGGGCCCCGGGGCGCTCCGGACTCGTCGATCACCACAAGCGTGAGGTGCGTCGCTATCAGGATGCCGAGCTGCGTGCGGGTCTCGGCGTGCTGGCCCGTGCGTATCGGGATCGTCTCGCCGATGCGCTCGAGGCCGGTGACGATCGAGCGGTCCGTTCGTCCGCCGAGGCCATCGACGCGATCGGCGCCTTCGCCGCCGAGCTCAAGCGCAACCCTCGGATGAATCTGGGCCTGAGCTCGCTGCTGGTCGGGCTCTCCAGCCCGAGGTGAGCTTCTGGCTCAGAGGTGGATGGCCCGCAGCACCATGCTGAGGATCTCTCCGCCGATGATGAGCACCAAGAACCGGTAGACCCAGCGAGCGGCACCGGGCTTCATGGCAAGCCAGGCCGCAACGAGGCCACCGATCACGGCGCCGATGGAGAGGATGCCCGCAGGTCCCCACTCGATGGAGTCCTTGTAGGCGAGGACGGGGAGGCTGGCCCCTGCGGTGAGCACCAGCAGGACCGCCTTCATGGCATTGGCACGCAGCAGGTCGTAGCCGATGGCGAAGACGAGGATGAAGAGCACGAAGGCTGCCGCATCGAGGACGATGAACCCCGTCCATGCACCGACGAGGAACAGGAGGCCGAGCTGGAGCGGCCCCCGCTTGATCTCCCGCTCCCCTTCGTTGGCCATCCACCGGTTGGGCTTGACGCAGAGGATCGCCACGGCACCGAAGAGTGCGATGACGATGAAGACGTGCAGGCGGGTGGGAGCGATGAGCTCGGAGAGGACGACACCGAGGATTCCACCGGCCACCGTGGCCGCACCGAAGGGCAGGACGTTTCGCCAGTCCACGTGGCCCTTGCGGGCGAAGCTGATGAAGGCGGCGATCCCCCCAACGAAGACGGCCACTCGGTTGGTGCCGTTGGCCACCTCGGCGCCCACGCTCAGTGCCAGCAGGGCGGGGAGCGAGACCGCAGAGCCCGAGGAGGCGAGCGTGTTGGCGAAGGCAAGTCCCACACCCGCTGCGAGAAGGACCACGATGTGGGCGAAGGTCAGGGACATCGGACCGCAGGCTAGGCCAGGGTCGGCTGCTGCGCATGGAAGTAGGGTCTCGATTCTGAGCAAGGGGAGAGCATGGGACTTCGTGAGTACGACCTGACGGGCACGGTGGCACTGGTCACGGGTGGGGCGATGGGCATCGGCAAGGCCTGCGCAGCCTGTTTGATCGAAGCTGGTGCCGACGTGGCCGTCGCGGACATTAATGCCGAGGCGCTCGGCAGCGCTGTCGAGGACCTCTCGAGCATCCGTGACGGTGCCCGGGTGATCGGGATCGAGGCCGACATGGCTGACGCCACGCAGGTTGCTGCCATGGTCGACACCTGTGCGTCGTCACTCGGCCGTCTCGACGTGCTCGTGAACAACGCCGGTGTGTTCCCCTACCGCGAGATCCGAGAGGTCGACGAGGCCTTCGTCGAGCGGGTCTTCCGCATCAACGCCTTCGGCCCCATCCTGGCCACCAGTGCGGCGGCCGAGAAGATGATCGAGCGCGGCGAAGGCGGTGTGATCATCAACATGGTCTCCCGCGACGCTTTCCAGCCGCTGGTCTCGGGTCTCGCCACCTACGGCGCGACCAAGGGCGCTTTGGTGGCCTTCACCCGCCACTCGGCCATGGAGTACGCGCCCTTTGGCATCCGCTGCGTGGCCCTTGCCCCGGGAGGAGCCATCACCGATGGGGCGGCGGTGAACTTCATGGACATGAAGCCCGAGGCCCAGGCAGCCTTCTCAGAGCGTGCTGGCACCCGGTTCCTACTCGGCGGACCTGCCGAAGCGCGGGAGCTCGGAACTGTCGTGGCGTTCCTGGCGTCCAAGGCGGCTTCGCAGATCACCGGCTCCACGGTTCTCGCCGACGGCGGCATGCTGCTGCTCTAGTCACCTCTGCCAGCAGCTCACGGCGTGTCACAAACGAAGTGAACTAGGTTTCAGGCCCACGACCGAGCCGCAAGGAAGAGGACATTCAAGATGAGGCGCTTTTTCGCTGCACTAGCAACCGCGATGGCCGTGGGAGTTACGTGGCAGTTCCTGCTGCGAGTGCCGCAGCGATCAATGATTCGACGACCGCGATGATCATCACGGGCACTCCGGTGAACATGTCGGAGGGAATCGCCTCGGACAATCACTTCATCTGGATCGCGAACTCCGCAGGTGGTGCGTCCTCAACCGGTTACGTCCTGAAGGTGAACATCGAGACGAGTGCAGCAACCATCATCGATGACCCGAGTTTCAACTCCCCCTATGGAATTGCGTCCACTGGTACGGACGTCTTCGTGACGAACAAGGGGAACAACACGCTCTCGAAGATCAACATCGCCACCTCACAGGTGACAGTGATCTCCGGTGCCTCCTTCCAGAGCCCGAATTCTGCAACCTGGGATGGATCCCACCTGTGGGTGGGAAATGACTCGGGTGGTGTGGTGGAGCTTGATGGAACGGGTGCAGTGATCCACACGTACTCCGACTCGCTGCTCTCGGTCTACAACTACGGATTCAACGGCCAGCTGAGCTCAGACGGCACGAACCTCTGGGTTGCCTCATACGCAGGAACGAACACCGATTCCTCTGGGTGTAAGGGTGGGTGCGTCGTCAAGATCGACATTGCCTCTCAGACGGTCGTGGGTTCGTTCACCCGCTCCTCGATCTTAGGTTTTCGCCCCGACACCGTCTTCTCCAACGGAACGACGGTCTACATCGCTGATGACAATCAAGACACCAACCTGTGGTCGTTGGACATCGCCACTGGCGCCATCACGATGAATCCGACGAATGGCATCATCAATGATTTCTACTCGGCGACGTCCGATGGCTCTTCGCTCTACATGGGCCAGTCGTACTGTGGCTCGTCGCCCATTCGGTGCATTCCGGTGGCGGACATGGCAGGTTCAAGCCTCGTGGCGCTGAACAACACTCCGCTGCATGACATCTCGAGCGGATTCCTCGCTGGAGAAGTCACCTGGAGCAGGGGTTGTCTCTGGTGGGCAGGCGCGGACGGCACCGTGAGCGATGGCCTCCTTCGGATCTGCGACTCCATCGCTCCGATCCCGACCCCCACGACGGCACCGGCGACAACGACTTCGAACGGGTCAACGACAACGGATCCGAACGGGCTTGCCGCCACCGGCGGATCGCTCGGAACGCTCGGAGCAGCGAGCTTCGTCCTCCTGCTCGGTGGAGGCCTGTCGCTGATGGTTGCGCGCCGCCGGGCACGCACCAGCAAGGTTGCTCGAATCACCGAGTGAGCCACAGTTGGCCGCCCCGACTTCTGGGCGTTGGGAATCACTGACTAAGGTCTCGGTCGATGGTCGGCAGTAGGGGAATCTCTAACTCCTCCTGGAAGGGGCTGGCGGTCCTCGTCGTTCTGGCACTCCTCTTCTCGGGTGTCGCCACACTCAACTCGTCTGCACTGGCGGGGGCGACGACGAGTGCACCTGTGATCAAGCGACTCACTCCTCAGTACGCCCGCCCTGCCGGTGGCGGGACCATGACCATCACCGGATCCAACCTGAGTGGCGCCACCTTGGTGTCCTTCGGCACCAAGCCTGCGGCGATCGTCGGCACCCCGAGCAGCACCTCGATGACGGTGACCATCCCCCCTGGGACACTTGGGACGGTCAAGGTCTCCGTCACCACGCCCAACGGGATGTCACCGAGTACCTCCAAGTGCCGCTTCACCTATCTCGGCGTCCCTTCGATCCTCGAGAATCGCCCTTCCGTGGGACCGACGGCGGGAGGGACCACGGTCGCGATCTTCGGGAGGAATCTCACTGCGGCAACGGTGGTGAAGTTCGGATCAGTCGCCGCAACCCGCGTGGTCGCGCTCAGCTCCACCTCAATCCTCGTGGATGCTCCTCCCCATGCAGCAGGAACGGTGCATCTGCGGGTGACCTCTCCTGGAGGTCTCTCGAAGAAGGTCTCCCTGTCTCTTATACACATC
>CAWUMT010000013.1:0-13743 GCA_963923735.1 uncultured Acidimicrobiales bacterium | reverse complement strand
TTGGTGTGGATGGCCGAGGAGCCACTCGTGCCAGGCCGCCAGTACGTGGTCAAGCTTGGGACCCGCTCGACGCCGGCGACGTTCTCGACGCCGGAGTACCGCATCGACGTGAACACCCTTGAGCACTTGGATGCGGAGCGGCTCGAGATGAACGAGATCGGCGTCCTTGGTCTCAAGCTCGATCGCCCCGTCCCCTTCGACCCCTACCTCGAGAACCACGACATGGGCGCGTTCATCGTGATCGACCGGATCACCAACGGCACCGTCGGAGCGGGGATGATTCGCTCGGCGAGCCGTGCCGCTGGCGACGTCCACTGGCAGAACCTCGAGGTCGATAAGGCAGCACGTGCGTCGCTCACCGGGCAGAAGCCAGCGGTGATCTGGTTCACAGGACTCTCGGGTGCGGGAAAGTCCACGGTCTCGAACCTCGTGGAGAAGCGACTCCACTCGATGGGCCATCACACCTTTGCGCTCGATGGGGACAACGTCCGTCACGGTCTCAACGCAGACCTCGGCTTCTCGGACGAGGATCGTCAGGAGAACATCCGTCGTGTAGCTGAGGTGGCCAAGCTCATGGACGAGGCCGGACTCATCGTGCTCGTTTCGTTCATCTCCCCGTTCCGCTCGGAGCGGGCGTTCGCTCGCTCGCTGCTCGCGGACGGAGAGTTTGTCGAGGTCTTCGTCGACGCGGGGCTCGAAGTTGCAGAGGCCCGTGACGTCAAGGGCCTCTACGCCAAGGCTCGCCGCGGTGAGTTGGCGAATTTCACCGGGATCGACAGCCCCTATGAGTCTCCGGAGGCTCCCGAGGTCCACCTCAACACCAGCGGTGCAGTCAGCGAAGAGGACTGCGCTGAACAAGTGGTTGAGTACTTGCGCTCAGTGGGGATTCTCACCCGCTGACGAGAAGGCTCGCATTCCCGGCGAGTCGTCTGAACCGGACCACACAGGATCACGCGGTGTGGCTCAGGTCACCTTCAATGTGAAGTGCGCGACTCTGGTGCCCGCGCCATTGGTCGACGTCAATCCCAGGCGATACCTCCCGACCGCGGTGATCTGACCGGTCACGTGCCACACACCAGCGGTCTTGGTGAGTCGCAGCCCTGGGGGGACGGTCCCGGAGAAGGCGACCGTGGTCGGCGGCTTCTCCCCACCGAGGTTCACGGTGAGGTCGAAGGATTGGGTGTGGCTCTTCGAAGTGGCACCCGCCAACTCGATGAGTGGCTTCTTCGGCTGCTTCCCGAACCGATAGGCCGTGGAGGACGAGACGCCAGTGTGCAGCACCCAGAATCCAGAGCGCCCCATGGCCAACGCGCCACTGGTCTTGGCCGGCTTCGTCACCGAGGGTGTGGCGATGATGGCTCCGGTCCGACCGTTGAGCACCGTGGTCGTTCCACACGACAGGTCGGAGACGATGACCTGCTTGCCCACTCGACCAAGGGTGTAGGGCATCGAACACTGCGGATCACCGATCCGGACCTTCTTGATGAAGGCACCCGTTGCGGTGTTGAAGTCGAAGACCGCGCCGATCCAGATCATGCCGACCCAGAGGTGATTGCCGACCAGCGCCATCCCCCACGGGCTGTCAAGGCTCGGGGTGTGGGGGAGGTCATCGGTGTTGTAGCTCCAGAGGACGGATCCATCAGAGATCTGAAGTTTGTAGATGTAGTTGTCAGACGCTCCAGTGACGTAGAGGTACGTCCCGTCAGAGAGGACCTCCATCGGTTGGGTCACCTGACCTGGCATCGCCACCGTCTTGTCGACCGTCCCGTCCGGTCCGATCCGCACGGCATTGTTGTTGCCGTAGTTCGCCACCCAGACTTCCAATCCGTCAGGCGTGATGACCTTGGGAGAGCCGCCGACGTCCTCTCCGTGGACGAACGAGTTCGTCGTTGCGTCCACCGTGATGACGACGTGGGCAGTCTCACAGGCGATCCACACCCGCGTGGCACTCGCGTACACCGAGTCGCACGCGGAGTTGACGGGAAGATCGAGCGGCGCACCGACCTGAGCTCCCGTCGTGCGGTTGTAGTGGTAGAGGTAGTCGTCTGCTGAACCGCCGGGAGAGTTGACGACCCACAGGTAGGTGCCACTGTCGCTGCCGGCATTGTGCCCATTGACGATGTTGAAGTGGCTCTTCGGATTCAGCGTCGTAGCTGCGCCAACTGGACCGACGCCGAGGGTGGCGACGAGACCACTGCACAGAATCAAGGCCGCCATCGCGGCGACGAGGAACGACGACGTGAGCGGGCGGCATGGCGAGGACGACATGGGGAACTCCTAGGACCGAGTTCCCGAAGTGTAAGGGACTCCCCACAAGCAGGGAGGGGCAGTTCGCCCGGGCGAGCTGTGGCGTGCGCCCCTTCGCTCAGGCGTTCGCTGTCTCCGCTGCGACCACTTCCTCCTGACGGCCCTTGGGGAGTCCGAAGATGGCCAGCACCGCTGCGGCGACCATGAGGAAGGCCATGATCGTGAGCAGCATGGAGAAGGACTTCGCAAAGTCCACTGCCACCCAGTGGGGTGCGGTTCCACTCGCCCCCACACCTTGCTGGGACTGGGCCTTGGCCTGTGCTGCTGCGGCGGCGGGACTCAGGTGATCGGTGTTGATCAGGTAGTGCGTCACCTTGGTGCGCATGTCGTTGATCAAGATGGTGCCGAGGACCGCCATGCCGAGCGCGGCGCCGTAGTTGCGGATCGTCTGGGTGATCCCGGTGGCCTCGCCGTAGGAGAGTCGTCCTGCACGGTTCACAGCGTCCGTGTTGGCCGGCCCGATGATCTGACCCATGCCGAATCCAGTGAGGATGATGGCGTAGGTCTGAGCGTTCATGGAGAGATCCGTGGTGACCGAGGCCCACCAGAAGAATCCGCCGGCGGCCAGGAGTGTGCCGGCGATGACCGGACCTCGCACGCCTTCCTTGTCGAGGCGGCGGCCGCCGATCTGCACGCCGATGGCGAAGCCCAGGAAGTAATAGAGCAGGATCGTGCTCGCCTGGCTTGGTCCGTAGCCGAGGGAGATCTGCGCGTACTGCGAGGCGAACAGGAACAACGGGATGAAGGCCATCATCGAGATCCCGAGAATCAGGTTGTCGATGAAGAACGGCCGGATGCGGAAGATCCGGATGTCCATCAGCGGATCGGTGGTGCGCAGCTCCAACCAGGCGAAGACGACGATGAGCCCGAGGCCGACGACGATGCAGGCCCAGGTGGCCACCGAGCCCCAACCCCACTGCGCAGCCTGCTGGAAGCCCAGGATGGAGAGGCCGATGCCGCCGGCGATCACCAGGAGACCACGCATGTCGACCGGCGCGCGCTTGTGCTCGGTCTTCGGCTTCGAGATGGCAATCAGGATCAGGGCGATGGCGGCGACGGGGAGATTGATCCAGAAGATGGCCCGCCAGGTCCACTCGACCAGCCATCCGCCGAGGATCGGGCCCACCGCGGTGAGCGCACCGGCGATGCCGAAGAAGATGGCCAGTGCCTTGCCCCGTTCATTGAGCTCGAAGTTCTGCACCACGATGGCCAGCGCTGCGGGGAACAGCAGTGCTCCGCCTGCACCCTGGATGGCTCGGAAGACGATGAACCACGGCTCGGCGATCGACGCGCTTGGGGTCAGACCACACATCGCAGAGGCGACGGCGAAGATGATCACACCGATCACGCACATCTTGGCGTGGCCGAAGATGTCGGCGAGGCGTCCGCCGAACGCGAAGAACACCGCAAGGGCAAGGAGGTAGGCGTTGACCAACCATTGGATGCCCGTGGAGGTCAGATTCAGATCGTGCTGGATCTGCGGAGCGGCGATCGTGACGATCGTCTGGTCGATGAAGGACATCGCCACCGCGAAGATCATCGCCGCGAGTACAAGATTGCGGGATCCGCGAGCCATCTCAGCCCCCCTGTCTCAGTGATGCACCTCGACGCGAGGCATCCCTCGAGATGCTACTCAGAAGCCCTTTGTCGATCAGGGATTCAGCTCTGCCCGGTTCGTTCGACGGAGCAGCGCAACGCCAAGGAGGAGCAGCAGCACGCCGAGGACGACTCCGAGGCCTCCGCCGCCCGTTGCTGGCAGGTCGGGTGCGGGAGGAGCGGGAAGCGAGAGCAACACCGGGGAACTCGGAGCACCGACTCCGGCACGTGAGGTGGCGTTCACGACGATCGAATATGTGGTTCCGGCCATGAGGCCAGCAAGCTCACAGGTGTGCGTGGTCGTGGTGCAGGTTGCACCGCCGGGCGATGCAGTGACGACGTAGTGCTCGATGTCGTTCCCACCGTCGCTCAGAGGAGCGGACCAGGTAACCGTGGCGACTCCGCCGGCTCCGAGCACCGCTGAGACGTCCTGAGGGGCGCCAGGCGGTCCGGTCACTGAGAGTGAGAGAAGGGGTTGGCCCACGTCATCGATCGACTGGGTGTGCAGGACGCCACCACCCCAGGCCAAGCCGCCGGGCCCGCCCAAAGGAACTCCAGAGAGGGTGACGCTGACGGCGGAGGCCCCTGAACCCGGGACCATCGTCATGGTCGAATCGGTGAGATCCACCGACCACAGGTTTCCCGCTGCATCGAGGGCAAGTCCCGCTGGCATGTGGCCACCGGAGGCAACCACGCTGGCGGGACCTCCAGCCAACGGAGCCTTGAAGATCTCTCCGGTGAACTGGTTGGAGATGAAGAAGGCGGCTGCTCCGACGGCGATGTTGTACAACCCGGTGTTCAAGCCACTGACGTTGAGCGATGCCGCAGAGCCACCACCAGGGGCGACGACATAGATCGTTGCCTGGTTCTGGGCCACGACGAGCAGCCGTCCGGTGGCATCGAGACCCAGACTCCCCGGGATGAAGGAGTTGCCGGTTGAATATGCGCTCGGGGTCGGTGACGCCAACGGCATCTTCATGATGTCGCCGTTCCCCAGCGAGGCAAAGAGCGCGTCCGTGCCGCAGGCAATGCCTTCAGGATTGGTGAGCGAGGCGGTGGCTGCCACGAATGTGCTCACCGAGCCGGCCGAGGTCACCTCGATCACCTGACCACCTGCACCACCGGCACTTTCGAGGACGTAGGTGGTGCCATCGGGGAGAGAGCAGAGGTCGACGCTCATCGTTGACACGGTGGCTGCGAGGACGGTGGCATCTGCCGTGGCCGCCTCGTTGGCAGCGCCGGCGGGACCTGATGCCACGGCCGAGCCAGCCCACAGACCAAGGCCGGCCAGCGTGGTCAGAGCGGTTCGGATTCGCACTCCCATACGGACCTCGGATCTTGAGGGGATAGGCCGAAATCGTAGGAGTACCCATGTCTCGGCTGGGTGATAGGGAAGGAGGGCGAAGGTCTCGATGACGCCAACCTTGCTACCCTGATCCCTCGCACGCCTCCGAGGGATGGGGAGAAACCGGATGGCACCGAACCGAGCGGAGGGCGATTCGATGCTCGGCGTCGCACCCCGGCGGATTCGTGGGCTGCTGTTGGCTTTCCTCAGTGCGGCGGTCGTCGCCACGGGGCTCGTCGTTCCAAGCGCTGCGGGAGCGACGACCACTCCGGTGGATGCCAACTCCTCGAACCTCTCCGCAAAGGGCATCACGATCCTGACGACGGGCCCCACGGTGTTGGAAGCCGGCACGATGTCGCAGTTGAGCTATTCGATCAAGAACGGCTCACCCGGCACGTTGCCAGGTTCTTCGAGCGCACCGTCCGCGGTGCTCTCCGACGTGGTTCCGCCTGGCCTCACCAACTGGTCGGCAGTCGGAACAGGATGGACGTGTAAGAACGTCAGCGGTGTCGAGGCCTGCACGCTGTCTTCCTCGATCCCTGCGGGGTCCACCTCGCCGGTGCTCAGGGTCACGTTCTCGATCCCGAGAGGCCTGCCGGTGACTCACGCAAGTCATCCGAAGGCCCAGGTGGTCAACTGGACGCTGCTTGCCGGCGTGGCTCTCGGTGGCGGCAAGGCGGTCGAGGGAAGTGTCGCAGAGAGCGTGACCATCGAGCCTCGCCCGGGTTCCGCGCTGGCCCTGCAGCTCGGGACGACCGGAACCAACGTGGCGATGCCAGGACAGACGGTGGGCATCCGAGTCATCCATCGCGCCCCCGCGGGGCTCACCTCGGCAATGACCGACACCATCACCTTGCCCGCCGGAACTTCGATGGGGCCTGTGTCCTCAAGGGGGTGGACGTGTCCAGCCGGTTCGGGCACGGTGACCTGTCACCTCACAGGTACTGCCGCCAAGGACGCCAATGGTCGGTCGATCCTCGACCTTGCCGTCAAAGTTGGCGACACCGCTGCCGATGGAGTCTTGAACCTCAAGGCGTCGAGTACGTCCGATGATGGCGAGCAGTCGGCCACTGGCAAGACGGTCTTCTTCGTCTTGAGCTTCGGCGGCCCCCGCCTCTCGATCCAGCGCACTGCCACTCGATCGTCGAGTTCCGCGGTCTCCGACGGCGGTCGGCTCCCCCTCTATCAGGGTCGGGTCTCGAGTGCCTACTACCAAGTGGTCAACACCGGGACCAAGCCGATATCCCCCGGATCGGTCCTCAACGTCACGCTTTCACTCACTCCGACAGCTAAGAGGATTGCCGCGGCCGCGGCCGACCAGGGACTCACGGGTGAACTGGTCTCGCTCTCGGCGAAGGGCTCCACCAAGTGCAAGCTTCTTGCGACCAAGTCGATCTCCTGTGCGATCCCGCTTCCGTCAGGACTCGGAGTCCACGAGAGCGTGGCCATCGACCCTCTCGGCGTGAGTGACGGAGCTCTCTTCCGCCAGATCGACTCGATCAACGGGTTGGGTGCAGCCGAGCAGGCCGCAATCCAAGACGGGCAGTTGCTCAGTATTCGTGCTGCGGTGAACGGCGCTCATGGAATCCCACCTGCGGTCTCGCAGATCCTTGCCGTCAACGAGGGCGCAGGGGAATCTCTGGAGCCGAGGATCTCGTTGAGCGCGCATCTCGGTGTCGGGAGGCCTGCAGTCACTGCGTCGGTGCGAGTGGCGAACCTGGGCTCGCAGGCGACCCTGGCCCGGCCGGTCGTGACCCTCAGTATTCCTGCATCGGTGCGTGCCACCGCGGTGTCGAACTCACGCTGCACCGTGGCCGACGCAGTGGGTGGGGGCCAGACGGTGACCTGCAAGACCTCTGAGCGACTCGGATCAAGCAACTCAGGCCAAGCCCATCTGAGCGAGGCGATGACCTTTGCCCTCGCCGACGTCTCTGCGGTCAGCGAACTCGACCTTCGGGCCACTGTCAGTGACGGTCTGCTCGGTGAGGTGGCGTCCACCACGATCACACTGCACGTCGCGGATTCTGCTCTGACGACACTTGGTGCAGTGGGCAATCTCCACCTCAGCGCATCTGCGTTGGGGGGTGGCTTGGTGGCGGACTTCTCGGCACCGACGGGTGCTCCTGCCGGTCTCAGCTACCGATTGGTCGCCTGTCAGGACGAGCAGATGACGATCGGCTGTCTCACGCAGTCGGTGACGCCAGGCGCCACGGTGACGGGGTTCTCTGCGGGCATCATGCTGTGGGTTCGGGTCGACGAGGTCGCACCTTCCGGATATCGAGGGACGAGCTCCTCGGTGGCGTCGATCACACTGCCCCTGACAGGGATCGGACCTGCAGCCATGACCCAGCGAGCACCGCCGAGTGCGCCGCGAACGACGCCGATCGCCCCGAGCATCACCGATGCTCTGGCCAATGCGATGGCGCCGGCACCTTCGATGAGCGTTCCTCCGGCCGTGGGCAAGGGGTTCTGTGATCTCGTCGCGATGCTCAACGTCGCGTCACCTCCGAATCCTCTGAGTGCCAACTTGGGCGGCGGGGTGGCGGTCACGCTCCGTGGCGCGTCGCTGACCGGGACCAATTGTGCCAACGGCGCGCAGATCTCGTTCACCTCGGCCACCGTCAACTTCAACGGGGTCTACAGCCTCACCTTGACCTCAGGCACGATCAATTCGACTGGCCTCACCACGGCGAGCGCAACGCTGAGCACCCCCACCTCCTGGGGCGTCACCTCGCTCAGCGCCACCAACTTCGCCATCACCTTCGGGGGGACGACCGGAGCCTGGAGCGTCTCGCTGAGCGGATCGTTCAGCGCCAGTGCCACCTTCGGTCTTCCTGCAGCCTCGGGGTGGACGGCCACCACCTCGATCTCGCTGGTGGCCTACCGAGGGACGACGTCGGGACTCTCGATCACTTCGACGGCCTCCAACGGGCCCAACACGCTGAGTATCACCGGTTCGGCCTCGACCGCCGGCGCCTTCTCCGTGGCGATTTCCGGCCAAGGTTCTCTCGGTGGGGTCCTCATCACAAACCTGAGCGGCACCTGGAACTCAGGGTCGCCCTTCACGGTCTCGGCCACCGCGGTCGTGGCAGGTGCCAACGCAACTGTTGCGGTCAGCTACACCTCAACCTCAACCTGGTCGCTCACTGCGTCGGGCAAGGTCACCGTGCTCGGCGCGCAGTGCACCGTGTCCGGCACGATCCAGCAGGCAGCCGGTTCCCTCTCGGGGAGCTTTGCGGTTCAGGTCAACGCCACCTTGAGCAATGGGATGACGGTGACCTCCTCGGCGAGTTGGACCTCGAGCGGAGGGTTGACCGGCAACGTACAGCTGGGTCTTGGCTCCGCAGGAACGATCCTCGGCACCATCAGCTACACGAACTCCTCGCTGTACGCGATCTCCGTCTCGGGCAACCTGAATCTCGGCGGCGTCACGGTCACCCTCACCTCTGCGACCTACGGGGTGGGGGGCAGTGCTCCAACTCCGCCGGTCCTTGCCGCAACCGGAACGATCACCGTGGCGCAGACTCCAGTCGCCATCTCCTTGTCCTACGTGAGTGCGAGCAATTTCACGCTGACGGCAACGGGAACCTTCTCGATGTTCGGTACGACGGCCACGGCGAGCGGCACGTTGACTGCCAGCACAGGCTCCGGCGCCACGGCTACGTGGAGCGGCTCGCTCACCTTCTCCCTCGGAGCTCAGAACGCACCTGCGAACATCGCCTCGGGATTTGGCGTCATCTTCAGTGTGACGTGGGCACCTGGTGCCGCGAACGGAACCCTGAGTGGCTCCGGCCAGTTCTTCGCTGGTTCGTCTTCGAACCTCACTGCGTCGTTCAGCTATACCTCTCCATCCGTCTGGTCGGTGGCGGTGACCTCCGGCACGATCGTGCTCGGCGGAGTGACCATCTCGTCGATCACCGGCTCTTATGGATCGAGCTGCTCGCAGACTGGGGTGTGCACCACCAGCCCCTTCGTCTTCAATGCCACGATCCAGGTTGGAGGCCAGACCGCCACCATCGGTGCGAGCTACACGAACGATCAGACCTGGTCGTTCTCCTCGGGAGCCACCATCACGCTCTTCGGCACGCCGGTGCAGCTCGGTGGGCAGATCCAGAGTGCTGCCGGGACGGTCACCGGGTCGTTGAACGCCTCGGTGAGCGCCACCATCGTGACGGGACTCTCGGTGAGCCTGCAGGTGGGGTGGACCACCACCGGGGGGCTGACGGGGACCGGAACGCTCACCATGGGCACGGCAGGGACGCTCACCGCCACGGTGACGTACGTCTCGGCCACGAATTACACCGTGACGGTCACAGGCTCCGCCACGGTCGGTGGGATGACGTTGAGCATCCTGGCCGGGTCGCAGTACACCCCGAGCGGCGGCCTCGCCTTGGTCGCCACGATCACGGTGGCCGGAAGCACGCTCGACGTGACGATGAACTACACGAGTTCGAATCTGTGGTCCATGACGGCAGCCACTGGTGGGACGGTCTCGATCTGGGGAACGACCTTCGACGCATCGGGATCCATCTCCTACAACGCATCGAACTCGCCCAAGTACGCGGGCTCCTTCAACTTTGAGATCACGAGTCCGATCACCATCGCTCCGGGCGTGGTTCTCAACACCGCGTCACTCTCATGGAACTCGACGACCGCAGCGGTTACCGGCACCGCTTCGTTCGCCCTCGGCGACTGCTCACTTGCCCTGTCGGCGAGTTACACGAACTCATCGAACTGGACGCTCACGGTGACGGTGGGTGCAGCGGGCACCATTCAGCTTGCGCCGGGATTCTCTATCGCTGCGTCAGCGTTCTCGGGCACCATCGCTGATTCCAACGGACAAGTGGCCTGGCAACTCACTGCGAGAGCCTCGAACCTGACCCTGATTGATGATGCAGGCGTCAAGGTGGCGCTCTCTGGAATCACCCTCTCGGTGGGTTCGAGCTGCCCGAAGATCCTTGGCCAGGTCGTCTGCCCTCCAGGAACTGGCGATACGACCTATCTCGGATTCGCCGCCACGCTGGCCGTCACGCCGGGCGCTGGTTTGAGCGCCCAGACCGTCTCGATGAGTGGGGTCTACGGGTTCCAGAGCCACGGCTTCATCTTCAAGGCCAAGATCTCCCCGATCTCAATCGGTTCGGGTCTCATCACACTGTCGAACACCCAGATCACGATCAGTTACACACCGACGGGCTCTCAGAACACCTCGGGAGTCAATGGGGTCTCAGTCTCTGGCGGCGGGGGAGGTACGCCAGGCACTGCGGGCGGGTTCGCCGTGACCCTCAGCGGATCGATCACGCTGACCCTGCCAGGTGACTCGATGACCGTTTCCGCGATCCTCACCTATGCGGCGGGAGGGTTCGTGGTCGAGGCTGACCTTCCTGCAGGTGGAACGCTCGGCACGACTGGTGCCGCGCTCACCGAACTTGCCTACGTCTCATCCGCCTCCCAGGCTTCTCCGGTCACCCTGACCATCGGTGGCATCACCAAGACGATCACTGCGCCGGGCCTCTACCTCGGCGGCACCCTCCCGCTGCCGAGCTGGCTCGTTTCCATGGGCGTCACCCCGCCCAACGCCGACGTTGCCCTGATCGCATCGTTCTCGGGCGTCAACAACTTCATGGTCACCGCCATCATGCCGGTGGACCTGCCGATCCCGATGTCCGGTGGGGCCGACAACCCCTTCGCGTTCACGTTCACGTCGTTCCAGGTCTCCCTCGGCATGTCGCCGAGTGGCCCCATCGCCGCAGTGGCGGCGGTAGGGGCCATGGGCGTCTCGGGAACCCAGGGTTCTGGGCTCTCCTCGGGCATCACGGTCACCTTGGCCCTCTCGTTCTCTGCTCTCTCAGCCACTGTCACCGGCTCGATCTCCGCGCAGGGTTCGGCCGCCACCCCGGTGTGGGCGAACGCGTTCGGCATCGATGGTCTCAACATGATCGCCTTCGCAGTCCAGGTCTCGATCACCTTCGGTTCGGGGGTCCCCGTGCCGGGCCTCGGGTTGGCCGCCACGCTGAATATCGCTGCGGGCTCAGAACTCGCGCAGTTCCTCTCCGAGGTCGGGATCGATGTAGCCCCCGGTTCTGGCTCCTCAACCTCGGCAACCTCCTCCACGGGCCAGGCCGTCCCCATCACCGCCCTGATCAACCTCCAGGTGACGAGTCCCTGTCTTGAGCTCTCCATCGGGACCCCGGGTGGACCCACTGCTGTCTCCATCGCCCAAGGAGCGCTGACGGCGACCTACGCCAGCCTGGTGATCGCGCCCGACGGTTGCACCGTGGGCGTCTACACGGTGGCACCCGGATTCGGATTCGCCTTCGACGGAACCCTCTTTGGCGTCGACGTCTCGTTCCAAGCAGTGGTTTCGCTCACGGGGACCGTCGGGTTCGCTGGCTCGCTCAAGGTCGGGTCCTTCACCGCGGGTCCGGTGGACCTGACCGGTGTACAGGTCTGCGCGGCGGTGAACATGACCACGGCCTCGCTGGCCGGCACGCCATGTGCGGGGGCATCGGGTTCCGCAGTCTTCGGTTTCACCGGTTCGATCACGGTGTTCGACGTCACGCTCTCGATGTCGGGCCTGTTCACTGCGACGTCGATGTCGCTGACCGGTTCGCTCAGCCCCATCTCGATCGGAGGGTTCTCCCTCTCCGGTGCAGGAGGACCCACCACTCCGCTGGTCTTTTGCGCGTACTTCTCTGCAACAGGGCAAGCGGCAACGATCACGACTCCGTGTTCGATCACCGCGCCCAGTGGATCGGGACCCACGTTCGCGCTCAGTGCCTCAGGTGCGTTGTGGATCCTTGGTAACTCGGTCTCGATGGACGCACAGTTCACCTACGCCAACGGATCGATTGAGTCGATCTCGATCGCCGGTGATCTCAACATCACCATCGGTTCGGTGGCATCCCTCGTGGGCTCGTTCAAGTTCTCGTCGAACTCCCTGACGGGCTCCACGGTGCTCGGTGCGACGGGCACCTTGTCGTTGGGGAACGGGGCACTCGTGGCGACCATCGCCGCCTGCCCGGGGAACACGCCCGGGCTGCTCATCACGAACACCGGCTTCAACCTGTGCGCCGCGACCCTGAGTGTGGCCGACGTCTTCACCGCCACGCTGTCCGGTGCGTTCTGGTGGGGTACACCGCCTGCGGGCATGACGATCACCTCCCAGGCCGGGACCCAGATCGCTGCCTTCGATGGCGCCTATTACTTCTCCGCGTCGAACGTGAGCCTGAACATCAACACGTTCTCACTCACCGGCTCGGTAGCCGTGGGCAACGTGACCGGCTCAGGGGCCCAAGGGGACTGGGCCTCGATCAGCGCACAGATCTACCTCTCTGACGGGGCGAGCGATCCGGCGATCTGGCTGAACGGTTCGTTCAGCAGCTCGGCAGGCACGTACTCGATCTCCGGCGGTGCCAACGTCTCAGTGGCGGGAACCGGCTTCTACTTCGCAGCCTCGGCGTCGAACATGAACAACCAGACGGCAGTCTCGGTGTCGACCTCGTTGACCATCGGAGGCTCGACGATCGGATCGATCCAGGGATCGTTCACCTCCTCGAACGGTTCGGTCTACGGCACCCTCACTGCCTCAGCGAACTTCTCGCCCGGTGGGTTCAGCCTCGGCTCGGTGAACCTGACGATCTCAGTGCAGCCCACCGGCGACTCGGTTTCGCTCTCGGGATCGGTGAACCTCGGCATCCTTTCGGGCAGCCTCTCGACCAACGTGGTCACCATCAACGGGACCGTCGGGTTCTGGACCTCGATCTCGGTGTCGATCAACATCGGTGTGGGCACCGCAGGCGGCGCCCTGGTGTTGACCAACTGCACCAGTGCCGCCTGCTCGCAGCTGACCTCGTTCTCTGCCCTGCTGTCGGGGTACTTCCAGGACTACAGCGGGACGACCTATTCGTTCAACCCCGTCAACGTGGCCGCAGGGTGGTCGTTCTCCGTCGGGGCATCGGGCTCGACCAGCTCGTGCTCGGGGTGGATCAACACCGGGCTCATCCAGTTCCAGGGATGCTTCTCGGGTTCGTACTCGGTGACCCTGATGTCGTGGTCGCCCTACCTGCAGTTCTCCCTGGCCGCTGATGTCGCGGTGAACGCTCAGAACCTCAACGTGAACACCTCGTGCTCGGGTACCTGGTACGAACCGTGGACGTGGAGCTGTTCGACCACCAGTTACTGGGGTTCGACCTACAACGTGATCAGCCTCGGTGCCTCAGTGGATTCCCAAGGCAACGTGTCGGTGAGCTACGCCGGCGTGACGCTGAGCTTCCAGATCTGATCCAACCTCTTCGGGGGCGAGGCACCTAACCTTCGCTCAGCGCCAACCTCCCAAGGAGCCTCCCCATGAAGTCCACTGCTGCCCGCCTCTGGCTCGTCCTCGGAGTGGTCGTCCTGCTCGCCGTCGGGGCCATCACGGTCGTCGGAGCCGTGAAGAGCACGCCGACGTGGAAGATCGGTCTTGAAGCGCCGTTGAGCGGGTCGCAGGCTTCGAT
>CAWUMT010000012.1:0-13905 GCA_963923735.1 uncultured Acidimicrobiales bacterium | reverse complement strand
CTTGGCCATCGAGCTGCCCGATGGTCGCTGGTGTGACCGCACGGTGCTCGCACGCCTGCATGGCGCCTCGCGTTCGACGCGTCGTCGTCGAGTCGAGACCGTGCCCATCACCCGTTACGTCGCCGCACTCGGTGCCTACAGTCACGTGCTCGAGGGCACCCGCTTGAGTGGGCGCGGTGGGTTGCTGGCGGTGATCGATCAGCTGGCGGGGATCGAGGCACCGTTGACGGACTGGGAGGAGTCGATCTTCCCGGCCCGTCTCAACGACTACGACCCCGCCTGGCTCGATGAGCTCTGCCTGACCGGTGAGGTGGCCTGGGGACGGCTCACCCCCAAGCGCCTTGATGAGGAGGCGGCGAAGGCGCGGCGAGTGACCCCGTCTCGGGCGACACCGATCTCCTTCTTCCCCCGTGGCGATGCGCCTCTCTGGCTGGCGGCCTGTCGCCTCGACGAGCTGCCCCCCGCACCGGCCCAAGGACCCGCGGCGGAGGTCTGCGCCCTGCTGTCGAGACGCGGAGCGTGCTTCCGCTCAGAGATGCCGGGCCTGCTCGAGCGGAGCCCGGCCGAGGTCGATGAAGGACTGTTCGACCTGTTGGCTCGAGGTCTGGTCACCGCGGACGGCTTCGCGGCGGCTCGATCGCTGCTCTCGCCCAAGCAGCGCTTCGCCCGTCGACGCCGCGCTCTTCAGGGGTCCCGACTCTCGAGGGGCACCTTGCCGGCCTCCGAAGGTCGCTGGTCGTTACTCGATCCCGATCCGATCCTTGAGCTCGATGCACAGTTGCGCGAGGAGCTTGCCGAGCGATTGGCACGAGTCCTCGTGCAGCGCTGGGGAGTCGTGAGCTTCGAGGTCGCACAGCGAGAGTCGATCCGGCTCCCTTGGCGAGAGATCCGCTGGGCGCTGCGGCGCCTTGAAGCCACCGGAGAGCTCCTTGCCGGACGATTCGTCGAAGGCCTCTCCGGTGAGCAGTTCGCCAGCCACGCCATGGTCGAGATGCTCGGCACCCTCGTCGAAGGCGAGGCCACGTTGGCGGCGTCAGATCCGATAAACCTCACGGGCATCGTCGTGCCCGGTGCACGTGTTCCTGCGGTGCGTCGCCGTCAGGTCCTTCTGAGCGACGGTCGGCTCAGCGAGCTGATCGCCTCTTAGTCCTCGTCGACCTCGCTGTCGGTGGTGGGAGAGGTCTCCGCCTCTTCGAGGCGGTCCGCCAGAGCGCCGAGCTGCTTCTCGAGGCGATCCAGGCGCGCGTTGAGCTCGGCCAGGTGGCGATCGAGGTCCCCGATGGCCCGGTCCACCGTCACCATCCGCGAGCTGAGGAGCTCGTCGACCTTCTCGGCGACCTCGTCGTCGATCTGATCGGAGACCCTCGTCTCGACCTGCTCGACCACGGGGGCGACCAGTGAGCGCAACAGCGAGCGCAGGTCGGACTTGCTCGTCGTGGTGTCGTCTGCGTCCTGCGCCATGGTGCCCAAGCCTAGGGCCCCTCTGGTCTGCTCAGCGGGGGGCGGTGCCCGACGGGGTGCAGGAGCGACCCGGGTCGAACTGGAGCGTGTTCATCGGGGTCCCCCAGCTGTCGAGCGCCTGTGCGGCCACCCCGGTCCATGCCGAGCATTCAACGGAGAACGGCACGCCTGCGTAGAAGGCGATGATGCCGAGCAGGTTGGAGTTCGCAACCGCCGCCTTGCCATAGGGGATCGACGAGGAGATGGGGTGCGGCACGACCAGAGGGTTGGCCGGGTTGCCGGAGTAGCCGAAGGCCACGGCCAAGAAGCCCGGGATGTAAGCACCGGCCGAGGTGCGCAGCTGGGCGGCTCCAAAGGCGGAGAACTGGCTCTGGGTGGCGTAGAAGGCACCCTTCAAGCTCGGGTCGACCGAGGCGAGGCCGGCCACCCAGCCACGGATCATTGCCGTGAAGTTCGGTGCATCGGCTGAGGAGGCACCGCCGACCCGGCACGCGAAGCCTGAGTTGTAGTCGGGGTAGCCCTCGGGGTCGAGGATCACGTAGTCCGGCTTGAGCCGAAGGCCCTGGGCGGCGTAGCCGGCGATCTTGCGGGCCACTGCTTGGCCGGCGGTGTAGCCGGTGATGCCGAAGGCGAAGGACTGCTCTGCCGCCGAGGCTGCCCGTTGGGTGGCGCAGGGGTCTCCAAGGAGCGTGGGTTGGGTGTAGGCGCCCGAGACGGTCCAATACGACATCCACGGCACGCGTCGACCTGAGCGCTGGATGGCCATGCCGGCGGAGTAGTCGGCATCCTTGGTGACATCCACCCAAGGGCTCGTGGTGGTGCCGAGCCCACCGGTGATGCCCAAGATGCCCCAGCCGTCACCCATGACGTTCGACTGGGGGTCGGGGTACGCGTACACGCCCACCGACGTGGGGAACGACCAGATGATGCCGTTCTTCGCTCCCCATAGGGCGCCCACGGGTCCGTAGAACCCGAGGTTCCCGTCGTTCTGCATGATGAGGTTGTTGCCGATGTCACCTGAGGTGAACGAAGCCCACTTCCAGTTGTTCCGTGCGTCGTAGACCACGAGGTTCGAATCCGAACGACGGATGGTGAAGTAGCCCCCGGGGTTGCCCTGGGTCTGGGTGGACCAGGTCGCCACCACGCAACTGATCTGGACGCTGGCGCAGACGACGAAGTTGCCGTCACTCTGCATGATGGCCTCGTAGTTGCCGTTGGCCGAGAGCAGGAACTGCCCAGCTCGCATCACTTGGCCGACCCCGAGAGTCCACGTGGTCCCGCCCGTCACGCCGGCCTTGGAGGTCCACGCGTCGATGCCGCCCAAGGTGATCAGGGCGAGTGAACCGCTGTTGCGCAGAATCAACTTGTCGAAGAAGCAGTTGGCGATCCCTGAGGTCCACAGTGGAGACGTCGCGTTTGGCAGGGTGATGCGCAGGTCGCCACCCGAGCCCACTTCAAGCGAGCAGGCCTGGGAAGAGTCGGCATTCGCACTCGACCACTGGACTGCATTGTTTGAGGCAGTGAGCACGACGAGGTGGCAGGTGGAGGAGAGCTTGGCGACGTACTGGCCGTTGGGGGAGGTGAGCTGATCGCTCTGCGACATGTTCGAGCCGAAGTTCAGGCTCGAGCCCGGTGCCGGGTTCGACGGCGTGGTCGTCGTGGTGGCGTTGGGGTCCGGTGAGCTCCAGCGAGCAGATCCCGAGGTGGAGAGGTTCACGATTCGCCCGTCCGTGCCGAGGACGGCGCGTCCGCCATCGACCTGGGTCACGTTCGACCACCACAGTGGCGTCTGGGCGTTCTGGTAGATGGCGAAGTTCCCATCGGTCTGCTCGGTGATGAAGCCGGTGCTCGCACACCCGCCCGTCACCTTGGTGTTCGGTGAGGTCCAGACGACCTTCGAATCCGAGGCCCGGGTGATGGCCATCCGGCATGACGAGTCGATGCCGAGCTTCCAGGCGAAGTCGCTGGACCAGATCGTCTGGGTGGACGTCATCGACTGGCCGGCACCGAGGGTGTCGGTGTGATTGACCGTGCGAGTCCCCTGGGTGTCGACACCGTTGGGGGTGTTCGACCACAAGAGCAGATCACCCTTGGAGCGAAGCTCGAGACTGCCGGCGTCGGTGAGGCGGAGCTGGTCACTCGGCTCACCGACGGTGCCCGAGGTCCAGCGCACGGTGCCTGCTGCGTCGCGCAGACTGAGGGCTCCGTTGGCATCGAGGTCCAGATGGGAGTTCGCACCGGGGAGTGGACGCAGGTTGGAGACCCAGTGGTAGGCGCCCGACGTGGCGTTGATCACCCGAGCGTTACCGGTGGAGCTCAGGGTGAGGTACCACTGGCCGTTGGCTGAGGTCAGGCGCTGTCCGAAGCGGATCGACCCACCGGGGTCCATCGCTCCCGCTGGGGCGGCAGTCGCCGGGGTGTCGGGCAGGGTGAGCACCGTGGTGAAGCCGAGGGCCACGCACAGGAATCCGAGCAGCGTCGTGCGCGCACTGCGGCGGGGGCGAGGGTTGGGGTGAAGGCGTCGGGTTCTCATGGCAATCGGTCGTACTCAAGACGAGACACCCCTCCACGGGTGCTTCGCCGCGCTCTCCGAGAAGAGCCCTCCGCTGCATCCAAGCCTAATGAGGACGTCCATGCAGGTGGCGTCACCTCCGAGGGAGCCTAAATATGGGGGATCTCGGTACGATTGGTCGATGCGACGGGTTGATCTCTCCGCGGATCTCGGCGAGCTTCCCGGCCCCGAGGGTCGCCGCCATGACGTGGCGCTCATGGGATTCGTCACCACAGCCCATCTGGCGTGTGGAGGCCACGCCGGCGACGTCGAGTCAATGGCGGCCGGAATCGAGGCCGCATTGGCGCGTGCAGTCCAGATCGGGGCGCATCCCTCCTATCTCGATCGGGAGGGGTTCGGCCGGCGGCCTCAGTCGACCGAGGCGTCCGAGGTGGTCACCTCGGTGCTCGAGCAGCTGAGCAGGCTCGACGACCTGGCCGCCAAGGCCGGAGCGCGCGTGGCATCGGTCAAGCCCCACGGCGCGCTCTATCACGACCTCTCGACCGACCCCGATCTCGCCGAGCTCCTCTTCGCAGAGCTCTCGTCTCGCGAGGGCGTGGTGGTCCTCGCCGCTGCCTCGCGCGCAGTCGACTGGGCACGCGCAGCAGGCTGCTCGGTCATCGAGGAGGGGTTCTGCGATCGTCGCTATCGCCACGACGGCGGACTCGTCGCGCGCACTGAGCCTGACGCAATGGTGGACGAGCCGAGTGCGGCAGCGGCGCAGGCGGTGCTCCTGGTGAGCGAGGGATTGGGGGCGAGCGGGCAGCGCGTGGATTCGATCTGTCTGCACTCCGACCACCGTCGAGCACTCGAGATCGCACAGGCCACCCGAGAGGCACTGTCGGCTGCAGGCATCGATGTGACCGCACCGTGAGCAGCGAGCTCGATCCGGGTGAGGGCACCAGGACGTGGCTCACCGAGCGCGCCCTGCTTCTCGGCGTGGCCTCGCCGGAACACGCTCGGCGGACCGCCCGTGGCCTGCGGGCCCTGCTCGACGAGTCCCACGAGGTCATCCCTGCACTGCGAAGTGTGCTCATCGAGGCGGACCACCCGCTTGATCCGGATCTTGAGGACCGCATCGGCGCCATGGTGCTCGGCGAGGAACTCGACGAGTCCCTCGAGCACGCCATCGAGATCGTCCTCGATGGCGAGGACCTTGCGGAAGTCGAAGCGGTCACCTCCCTCGACGGTGCCGCCATAGCGACGCAACTTGAGAGCACCACCTTCGAGGTCGGCACCATGGGATTCGCTCCTGGCTTCGGCTACCTCCTCGGCGAGCTCGGACGGTTGGGGGAACTCGGCCGGCGGGCCACGCCGAGAGCCCGGGTCCCCGCAGGTTCTCTGGCCACTGCGGCGGGTCAGTTGGCTATCTATCCCCAGGCGTCACCCGGTGGGTGGTGGCTCTTGGGGCGCTCGCCGGCGCCACTGTTCGATCCGTGGCGAGATCGACCGGCGCTGCTTGCAGGGGGCGATCGGGTCCGATTCTCGGTCGTGTCCGACGCGCCGGCCGCCCCGATCTTCCTCCCACCGACAGCGGCCCGTATTCCCGGGGTGCTCAAGGTGCGTGCCACGCCTCCGGGAGTCCTGGTGGTCGACGATGCCCGACGCGGCTACGGCGAGGTCGGCGTAGGTCCCTCAGGACCCTTCGATCCGGAGCAGGCCGGCGACCTCCGCGGCCTGCTCGGTAGTGCACCCGGAGTCCTCGAGGTGAGTGCTGCGGGACTCGAGCTTGAGGTGCGTCGTCCCTGCACCGTGGCAGGGGTCCGTCTGGATCTCGAGCTCGATGGTCGTCCGCTTCCCGAGGGGAGGCCGGTGCACCTGTCTTCGGGGATTCTCTCGGTGCGCACCGTGCGCGGACCGCGGGGCTATCTCGGACTCGCCGGCGGCCCGAAGGTCCCAGAGGTGCTCGGGTCGATGGCCACCTCGATGCTCTCCGGGCTCGGTCCTGGGTTCCTCGCCGCTGGCGATGAGCTTGGTGCGGAGCTGCCCGGCCCACTTCGGGCTCGGATGGACGTGGCGCCGAGACCCACCGAGCTGCGCGTGATGAGAGGACCTCATGTGGGCGTGCTCGACGACGATGGCGCGCGGATCGACGGACTCCGGCTCCGCATCGAGGAGCCTTCGAACCGAGTGGGCCTGCGCCTGCGCCCCCTCGGAGACTCGCTGGCTCGCCGTGCAGGAGACGTGACCTCGGTCCCGGTAGTCACTGGTGCGATCCAACTGCCGCCCGATGGGAACCCGGTGATCCTGGGTCCTGATCGAGCCACGCTCGGGGGTTATCCGCTGATCGCCGCGGTGATCGGTGCTGACCTGGGTCGACTCGGTCGTCTTGGTGTGGACGACGAGGTCACGCTTCGGGTGGTCTCCCTGGACGAGGCACGACGCCTCGCCTGAGACTCAGGAGCGCGTGAGCTCGGGGTAGCGCAGGCTCAGGTTCGCGCACTCCTCGCACACTGACTCGGGGATGACGCCGAGGCGCATGAGGAGGCTGAAGACCTTGCAGCCGCAACAGAAACCAAGTGCTGCCTCCAGGGTGGCCGCGACCGTGAGGCCCGCGATGATCACCTTGGCCCAGCCGACACCCGCAGTGCCGGCCACGATGAGTGCGGCGATGGAGAAGACGAGGCCGATCGCCTGAGCGAAGCGCTTGGGCGGTCCGGGGGTGAGTCGGGGCTCGCCGAGTCGCGGGGCGATGACCTTGGTGGCGAGGAGGCCGAGGGGCGAGAAGCGCGGGCCGCTGAGCACGCGGGCCAAGAAGCCCAGCGCCAACAGCCAGAGCAGAATCGTCCAGCCGGTGATCAGGAAGAGGACGGCGAGGAGGACCACGCCGGTGGCCACCACCCGTGCCGCCTTGTCGTTGACCGGATTGGGGAATTCGAAGATCGACGCCATGGCCAATACCCTAGTAGGTCGATCAGATTTGTCGTCAATCGGGCCCGGCCCGTCTCAGCGGATGAGCAAGATCACCGAGGTCACCAGCCCGATGACGGCCACCGCCACCCGGAACAGGGTCGGGTGGAGGCGCCGCACGGCGTGGGAACCGACCCAGCCGCCGATCAGGGAGCCGGCGGCCACACAGGCCGCCGCGGTGAAGTCGACGTGACCCGAGAAGATGAAGATCACGGCGCACACCGCTGTCAGCACCACCGAGAGCGCCGAGCGCAGCGCGGTGAGCGCACTGAGCGACTCATCGAGCAGCAGGCCCCAGAGTGCGAGCAGCATGATGCCCATGGCTGAACCGAAGTAGCCGCCGTAGATGGCGATGAGGAAGGTGCCGAGGAACAGCAGGCTGCGGTGCGCGGGATGGTGTTCGCCGAGGCGCCCGAGGCGAGCCAGGATCAGCGGTTGAGCGGCGAACAGGATCGTCGCCGCGATGATCAGCCAGGGGACGATGGCCCGGAAGGTGCTCGCTGGGAACGCCAGCAGGAGCGCGGCGCCGGAGATCGCCCCGAGGACGATCGAGGGAGTGAGTTCGAAGAAGCGGCGGCGCTGCGCCGTCACTTCATGGCGCAGACCCGCCACCGTGCCGAGGTAGCTCGGTACGAGCCCCACGGTGGCGGTGACGTTGGCAGGAAGCGCGGGGACACCCACGGCGAGCAGGGTCGGGAAGATCAAGAGTCCCGCACCGCCGGCCACGCCGTTGAACACGCCGGCGATCGCCGAGACGATCACGAGGATGATCGCCTTGGGCGCGTTCAACGCGAGCAGGGCGACGGACATGGGCCCAAGGCTACGACTCCGAGCCAGGACGGGCGTAGGTTGGGGCCATGGAGGCCTTCGTCCCCGGATCTCACCTTCCCGCCGACGTGCAACGCGCCGCAGGCACGGTGGTAGTTCGTCGCGCCGAAGGTGGGCTCGAGGCGGCTCTGATCCACCGCCCGCATCGCTCCGACTGGTCGCTCCCCAAAGGCAAGCTCGAGAAGGGCGAGTCCTTCGAGGAGGCAGCCGTGCGCGAAACCCTCGAGGAGACCGGACTTCGCATCGAGCTGGTCGAACTGCTCGGTACCTCTGAGTACGAGCACCGCACGGGGCGGGCGAAGGTGGTCGCCGTCTACTTGGCCACACTCCGCTCAGGATCCTTCGTGGTCAATGACGAGGCCGACGAATTGGTCTGGTGCACCTCCGCGGCGGCACAGGGCCTGGCCAGCTTCGAGCGCGACGCCCAGCTGGTGGCCCTCGGCCTCGAACGGGCCGAGGCCCTCGGGCTCTAGAGCTCGCCGAGGAGGTCGGCCACTGAGCCGACGACCCGGGAAGGGCGATAGGCGAACTGCTCGACCTCCGCGGCAGAGGTGACTCCCGAGAGCACGAGCACGGTCGTCAGGCCTGCCTCGATGCCGGCGATGACGTCGGTGTCCATGCGGTCGCCGATCATGACCGTCTCTTCAGAGTGCGCACCGATCTGGTTCATGCCCTCGCGCATCATCAGCGGGTTGGGCTTGCCCACGAAGTAGGGGGTGCGACCGGTGGCCCGCTCCAACAGGGCGGCCACCGCACCGCAGGCCGGCAGTGGTCCCTCCAGGGAAGGTCCAGTGGGGTCGGGGTTGGTGGCGAGGAACCGGCTGCCCTGCTCGATCAGGCGCACCGCAGTGGTGATGGCGTCGAAGGAGTAGTTCCTCGTCTCCCCGAGGATCACGTAGTCCGGGTTCCGATTGGTCATCGTGTAGCCCTGCTCGTGCAGGGCGGTAGTTAGGCCTGACTCGCCGATCACGTAGGCCGTGCCCCCGGGACGCTGGGTGGCCACGAAGCGTGCCGTGGCCAACGCCGAGGTCCAGAGTCGATCCTCGGGGACGTCGAGCCCCATGGCACCGAGTCGGGCGGCGAGGTCCCGAGGCGTGAACATCGAGTTGTTGGTCAGGATCTGATAGCGCCGCCCCGAGGACTCGAGGCGGGACAGGAACTCGACCGCTCCCTCGATCACGCTGCCTTCTCGGATGAAGACCCCGTCCATGTCGCAGAGCCAGGAGGACTTCGATGCAAGCGTGGCGGCCATGTCCTAAGTATGCAGGCTGCCGCCGGGCTCAGAGGACTGGCGTGGGCTCAATCGAAGACGCAGGTGCGATTCCCGAACACCATGAGGCGATGCTCGAGGTGGAGCCGCACGGCCGTGGCCAGGACGGCCCGCTCGACGTCGGATCCCCGTCGCACAAGGTCGGCCGTCGAGTCTCGGTGGGTAACCCGCTCGACGTCCTGGGAGATGATCGGGCCGGCATCGAGCTCGGCGGTCACGTAGTGGGCGGTGGCACCGATGAGCTTGACCCCACGGTCGTGGGCGCGTGCGTAGGGATTCGCCCCGGCAAAGGCGGGCAGGAACGAATGGTGGATGTTGATCATCCTGAGCGCCCACTGCTCGGTGAGCTGCGAGGGGAGGATCCTCATGTAGCGGGCCAGCACCACGAGGTCGGGCGAAAGACGGTCGAGGGCGGCGCCGAGGGCGACCTCCTGGTCCTCTCGGTTCGCACCGACGGGAAGGTGGGTGAACTCGATCCCGTGACGCTCGGCAAGGGGTGCGGCATCTTCGTAGTCGGAGATGACTGCGACCACTTCGCACTCGAGCTCTCCGATGGCCACACGGCCGAGCAGGTCGGAGAGGCAGTGCAACGACTTTGAGCAGCAAATCACGACTCTGGGCCGCTCGGTGTCCTCGTGGAGGTGCCAGTCGAGATGGCGCGTGCCCCGGAGGTCTTCGAGCCTTCGTTCGAGTTCGGGCTGGTCGACCGCCGGGTCGATCTCGATACGGCACCCGAAGAAGTCGGTGTCCACATCGGAATGCTGACCGACGTCGAGGATGTTGCCCCCTGCCTCGGCGATGGCTGTAGCGATGGCCGCGACGAGGCCAGCCGCATCAGGAGCGTGCGCGCAGAGGACCAGAGGTTGTTCAGTCGGTGGCATCGGCCAACAGGCTAGGTCAGCGACTTGTGACGCCTCGGCCGATCACTGCGGTCAGGGTGAAGTTCCCCTCGGTCCCCGTGCACAAGCGGGCCTCGCCGCACATCGACCGGGTGGCGCGGAGTGTCACGGTGCCCGCCGCAGTCGCCGTGTAGGTGATCGATGCGGTTCCACACTTCTCTGTCTGGCGGGGACCGGAGCAGTCCACCGGGATTGAGGTGGCGCTTGGCGTGGTGATCCGCACGATGCCCCCGGGCGTGGCGTCAAAGGACCAGCCTTGGCCCTCGAGGACCACGTGGAGCAGATGACCGATGGCCGTGTGGATCTCGCTGCCGTTGTCGGAGCCGGTCACCTCGACGGTCGGAGGCCCCTGGGGACCGGAGTCCTTGGTGACGTTCGACTTCGTCGGTGCGCACGCAGCCGCACCGAGGCTCAGGAGGACGACGAGTCCGATGTGGAGCGAACGCCTCACGGAGACTCGAGCACGCAATGGTCAGCGGCGTTGGACCAGTTTGCCTCCAAGGCGAATGTACCCGTGGACAAGGTGACGGGTCCAGCCCCGGCGCCGCCGGAGTTCACATCTGCTCCCCACGAACATGCATCGGAGACCTCGTTGCCGGTCGATCCGTCATCGAACCACCCGCCGGCGATGTACTCGGGGTACTGATCCGTGATGGTCTCGGCATACTCGTGACTGGCCACGATCGTGATCCCGTCCCTGAACGCACTGACATAGTTCGCACCACAGGCAGAGCCAGCATCGGGGATGTAGGGGAGGTTGGTGAAGGCCACGGTCCGCGTGCCGGGGTTGTTGCTCCGAGCCCGGCTGTAGGCGATCGAACCGGTGTAGTCGTGCCAGGCACAGAAGTCACCGCCACCGTTCATGAGCGTGAGATCGAATCCATCGGGATGCGCCCCGGGCGGCGAGACGATCACGATCTGTGCGTTGCGAAGCGCGGCGTTGGAGTTGAGTCCGAAGTGGGTCTCGGCGCGAAGGGCCTCTGCAGCAAGCGCGTTCCCCGAGGGTCCGGTCATGCACTGGTGTGCCACGCCATCGGTGCAGGTCGTTCGATGAGAAGGCTGGAGCGAGCCGTTGTCGTACCAGACCCCGGCGAGGACGCCGTTGGTCGGGTTCGGGATGAACTGCGCGCCAGACACGCCGTTGCAGCTCGTGGCGCCAACGGCGAGTCCGGGCGCTTGGCAGTACTCGGTGAGCACGTTCGACCAGCGTTCACCTGCGGTGCCGAGCCCGGCATAGAGGCGCTGGAGGATCGGCGCCATCCGTCGTGGATCGTTGGCGAAGGTGAGATAGCCCTGTCCGTTGCGCGTGGCGCGTCCCCACTGAGATCCCCAGAAGACGACGTAGACCTTTGGTGCGCCGACGTTGACGGCCACGCCGCTCACCCCTCCGTGGTACGCCATGGGGGCCTGGGAGTTCGAGGCCCGAGCCGCACGGTGCAGCGTCGAGGTGATGCGTTCAAGCTTCTTCGGCCCTGCGGGCACTGCGGCGTCGGCTGAGGGGATCGAGGTGCTCAGCGTTCCCACGACCACGGTGAGGAGCATGGCGCACAGGCCAATTCGACGCAGGGTGCTCGAACGCATGGCTCCAAGCCTAGAGGGGGAGCCTGGGGGGATTTCAGTCGGCCGGAAGGAAGGCCTCGGCGTCGATGGCAGGGTCCCGGGGGAAGGGGGCGTGCTCCTCGTCCCGGGTGTCTTCGAACTTCTCCTGATAGATGTACTTGCCCCCACGCAGCGCCGAGGCGGCCGCACCAATCAGGCAGCAGAGGATGGAGAAGTCCACGGCGAGGTGGAGGCCCCGGCGGAACGAGTTCTCGATGATCGAGGGGAAGAACGAGATGGAGAGCAGGTTCGAGCGAGCCGCAGGGTCGAGGTGATTGAGCACGCTCGGGCTCAGCAGGTGTTCGAGTGGGTTGAAGCCGAGCAGAGCTGCGAACAGCGTTGACACTGGAGGCAGGTGCGCTGCACGAGCGGCGTCGGCGGCGGGGACGCCTTGGGCGATGAGGCCGTGGGTGAGGTCACCGGCGAGTGAGGCCGAGACGCCGACGATCATCAGCGTGAAGTAGATGCCGATGGAGAACACCTGTCCTGAGTTCTGGAAGGTGGCGTTCATGCCGGAGCCTGCTCCGCGGTGTTGATGGGGAAGTGCGTTCATGATGCCCGCACGGTTTGGTGCGGCGAAGATGCCGGTGGACGCAGCGTTCAAGAACAGGATCAGGCCGAACCACGGGTAGTGGAAGTTCACGGGGATCAACTCGAGCAGGAAGAGCGAGACCGCACCACCCAGGAGTCCCGCCACCGCGAAGGGGCGCGGTCCGTAGCGATCCGAGAGGTACCCCGAGATCGGGCCGGCGACGAGGAAGCCGATGGTCTGGGGCAACATGGCGATACCGGCCCACAACGGCGTGCGCTCGAAGGAGTAGCCGTGGAGGGGAAGCCAGATTCCCTGGAGCCAGATCACCAGCATGAACATCATCCCGCCGCGAGCGGTCGAGGCCATGAGGGTGGAGATCGAGCCACCGGTGAAGGCCCGGATCCGGAACAGGCTCAGGTTGAACATCGGGTCCTTCGAGCGCTTCTCGACGATGGCGAAGGCCACGAGGAGGAGGACGCCGGCGACTGCGCACCCGAGGACGAGTGGTGAGGTCCAGCCCATGGTGTGCCCGCCGTAAGGCTGGGTGCCGTAGGTCACCGCCACCATCAGTGAGATGAGCCCGGCGGCGAAGGTCACGTTTCCGGCCCAGTCGATGCGACGGCTGTAGGTGAAGGGGAGCTCGCGCAGGTAGATGAGCGCCCAGATCGTTCCGGCGATCCCGACTGGCACGGGCACGAGGAAGACGAGCCGCCAGTCGATGGGGGCCAGGATGCCGCCGAGCACGAGACCGATGAAGGACCCGGCGATGCCCGAGATCTGGTTGATCCCGAGCGCCATGCCACGCTGGTGCTCAGGGAAGGCATCGGTGAGGATCGCTGCGGAGTTCGCCACCAAGAACGCGGCGCCGACGGCCTGGAAGATCCGCCCGACGATCAGCCAGATCGCTGCAGCGGACCCGTGCAGCCAACAGACCGAGAGCTGCACGGAGAAGATCGAGAAGATCACGAAGCCGAGGTTGAACATCTTGACTCGACCGAACATGTCGCCGAGTCGGCCGAAGGACACGACGAGCACGGCAGAGACGACGAGGAAGCCGAGCAGCATCCAGAGCAGGTAGAACGAGTTCGACGGCTGGAGCGGATCGATCCCGATGCCCCGGAAGATGTCGGGCATGGCGATCAGGACGATCGAGCCGTCGAGCGTGGCCAGGAGCATGGCCAAGGTGGTGTTGACCAACACGAACCACTTGTACGAGCCGGAACGCTCCGGGGCCAGAGCTGCCTGCCGAAGCAGCGGTGGTTCGTGGTTCATGGTTGGCTCGGTCCCCTTTCGGGGCACGATCCTAGTTGGGAACTTCGATCATCGAATCTTCTCCACATCCCGCCCGATGTCGCACCTCGGGGGGAAGATGGCTCCATGACCGAGTCCGACCCCCTCAAGAGGCCGTTGAGCCCGTCGAGGTTCAAGGACTTCGAGCAGTGCCCGAAGCTCTTCTATTTCAAGTTCATCCACGGGTGCTCGACCCCGCCATCAGTGGCCAGCATCAAGGGCAACCTCTTCCACTCGGTGATGGAGCAGTTCTTCCGGCTGGGTCCCGAGCAACGGACTCAGGAGCACGTCCGCTCCTTTGTCCGGCCCGCTTGGGAGGTTGCCACTGATCCGATGCGCTCCCGTGACGAAGTGGCCCCGGGAACTCCGGAGGCCGCCCTTCGTGAGGCCACGGGTTACTTCGCTGAGGTCCTTGAGCGACATGAGTCCAAACTCGATCGTGCCGAACGTGAAGCCGAAGACTGGTTGACGCTCGTGGACGTCCTCGAATCACGCGGGAAGTCAGAGGTCGCTGAGCAGATTCTGTCTCTTATACACATCTGACGCTGCCGACGATACTCCTTGT
>CAWUMT010000011.1:0-13951 GCA_963923735.1 uncultured Acidimicrobiales bacterium | reverse complement strand
CGTGAACGAAGTACCCAACGAACAAGAAAGAGAAGAGAGGAAACCACCATGGCATGGGATTTCGAGACTGACCCTGAGTTCCAGGAGAAGCTGGACTGGATCAAGGCCTTCGTCGAGGACGTCGTCCAGCCCCTTGACCTGCTCTATCCCGACCTGGCCTTCCACAAGCCTGACGCGGAGCTGGCCAAGATCATCAACCCGATGAAGGACAAGGTCCGCGAGCAGGAGCTGTGGGCTCCGCACCTCGGTCCCGAGCTCGGTGGCAAGGGCTTCGGCCAGCTCAAGCTGGCCCTGATCAACGAGATCCTGGGCAACTCGCCCTGGGCCCCAATCATCTTCGGCACCCAGGCGCCCGACACGGGCAACGCCGAGATCCTCGCCCACTTCGGCACCCCTGAGCAGAAGGAGAAGTACCTCCAGCCGCTGCTCAACGGTGAGTGCTTCAGCTGCTACTCGATGACCGAGCCCCAGGCCGGTTCGGACCCCAAGCAGTTCAAGACCCGTGCCTATCGTGACGGCGACGAGTGGGTCATCGAGGGTTGGAAGTTCTACTCCTCGAACGCCCGCACGGCGGACTTCCTGATCGTCATGGCCGTGACCAACCCCGACGTCAGCGTCTACAAGGGCACCTCGATGTTCCTCGTACCCACCGACACGCCCGGTGTGAACATCGTGAAGAACTTCGGTTCGCCCCCGCACGAGCCCGATGAGTACAAGATGCACGCACTCATCAACTACGAGAACTGCCGAGTGCCGCTCGACGCCATGCTCGGCGCGGAGGGTGCCGGCTTCGCCGTGGCCCAGACCCGCCTGGGTGGCGGTCGAGTCCACCACGCCATGCGCTCGGTGGCCACGGCCCAGAAGGCGCTCGACCTGATGTGCGAGCGAGTGCTCAGCCGCACCACGCAGGGCTCGCTCCTGGCCGAGAAGCAGTTCATCCAGGGTGACATCTCCGACTCGTACTCCGAGCTCCAGATGTTCCGTCTCCTCGTGCTCTACACGGCATGGGAGATCGACAAGACCATGGACTACTCGAAGACCCGCAAGAACATCGCGGCGATCAAGGCGCTGACGCCCAAGATCGTCCACGATGCGGTGTGGCGCTCGATGCACGTCCATGGAGCGCTGGGCGTCTCCGACCAGATGCCCTTCGGTGGGATGTGGTGGTCGGCACCGATCATGTCGGTCGTCGACGGCCCCACCGAGGTCCACAAGGTCACCGTGGCCCGCGAGGTGCTGAAGGGCTACGAGGCCTCGGACGACCTCTGGCCGACGGAGATGACGGACAAGCGCATGGAGCGTGCCCGTCAGCGCATGGCGTACTGGATCGAGCATGAGGTCGGGAACTCCTGATCTCGTCACCTGAGACGAGGAGAACCACATGAGGGCGCTTCGCTGCAACGCCTACGGACCGCCCTCGGACGCGGTCGTCGAGGACCTTCCTGACCCCACTCCGGGGCCCGGGGAGGTCCTCGTCGACGTCGCGTTTGGCGCACTCAACTTCCCTGACGTGCTGATCATGGCGAACAAGTACCAGATCACCGTCCCACCCCCGTTCACGCCAGGCTCGGAGTACTCCGGCGTCGTCGCCGCGGTGGGCGAGGGGGTGACCAAGGTCGCCCCCGGTGATCGGGTCATGGGCTCAGCCATGGTCGGCGCCTTCGCTGAAAAGGTCATCTCCCACGAGATGGGTGTGACCAAGCTCGAGGATTCTGTGGATCTCAAGGATGCTGCGGCGTTCTCGGTGGCCTACAAGACCTCCGAGCACGCTCTGCGCTCACTGGGCAAGACCAAGGAGGGCGACTGGGTCGTCATCCTTGGAGCCTCGGGCGGAGTCGGCATGGCGGCCATCGAGCTGGCCAAGCTCATGGGAGCCAAGGTCGTGGCCTGTGCGAGCACGGACGAGAAGCTGGCCGTCTGCACCGAGCGCGGTGCGGACGCCGTCATCAACTACACGACTGAGGATCTCAAGGTCCGCATCAAGGAGATCACTGGGAAGGGTGCCGACGTGGTCATCGACCCCGTCGGCGGTGCCTACTCGGAGCAGGCGCTGCGCTCCACCGCCTGGGGCGGCTACTTCGTGGTGGTGGGCTTCGCCGATGGCGAGATCCCCAAGATCCCGCTCAACCTCATGCTGCTCAAGGGAGTCAATCTCACCGGCTTCGCCATTGAGGGGCTCACCCGGAATCGGCCCGACTGGGTCGAGCGGGACACCGAGGAGCTCATGGGTTGGTTCAACGCCGGCAAGATCAAGCCGCTGGTCCAGGCGGTGTTCCCCCTTGAGAAGGGTGCCGATGCACTGGTCTGGATGGCTGAGCGCAAGGCCGTGGGCAAGGTCCTCATCGAGGTCTGAGTCTTTCCCTGTCGAGCTGGGGAGCAGGGGGTCCCGGGTCCGTGGAATACTCGGCCCACTTCGGTTCGAATGACAAGAAGACAACAAGGAGCAGCAATGTCGGCAGAGGTGTCCAGTTTCATCGAGGCGCTGAGCCTCGAGCAGGTCGGTGAGGGCCAGTACCTCGGCCGCAACTTTGTGAGCCATCCCGGCGCACCCATCTTCGGAGGCCAGATCCTCGCCCAGGCCCTCATCGCCGGCGGCACCATCGCCCCCGACAAGATGGTCAAGACCCTTCACAACGTCTTCGCCCGCGGCGGTGACGCAACGAAGCCTCTCGAGATCGAGGTCGAGACGATGTCGGCCGGTCGGGCCATGGCGTCAGCCACGGTGTCGATGCGCCAGGAGGGCAAGCTCTGCGCTCGCTCGATCGTCTTCCTGACCGCGGAGGAGCCGGACCTGATCCGCTACTCCGACCCCATGCCCAACGTGCCTGGCCCCGAGGAGTGCGAGGACGCCAGCCGTGAGGCAGAGATCATGGAGGTCCGAGTGCCCAAGGGCTACGACCTCATGTCCACCGGCTCGAACCCGCCCGAGCTTCCCATCTGGATGCGCTTCGTGGACGGGGGCAAGGGTGGCCACATCGACCAGGCGCTGTTCGCGTACGGCACTGACGGGTTCCTGATCGGCACCGCGCTTCGTCCCCACGCTGACTACGACCAGTCGATGGCGCACTCGTCGATCTCGACGACCGTGCTCACGCACACACTGACCTTCCACGAGCCCTTCGATGCTTCGGCGTGGCACCTCGTCCAGCACTCGAGCCCCTACGCCGGGCGTGGCCGCACCTATGGCCGTGCCGACGTCTTCGGCACCGACGGTCGCATCGTCGCCTCATTCGTACAGGACAACATGGTCCGTGACTTCCCCAAGGGCAACGCCCCGGGCGAGGGCGGACGTTCGAAGTTCTAGGTCCCAGACCCACACCAACCCAACCAATCGATTAATCAAGCAAGGAGCAAGAAACATGGCAGGACGTCTTGAAGGCAAGGTCGCCTTCGTCACCGGTGCAGCTCGTGGCCAGGGCCGCAGCCACTGCATCCGTATGGCCGAAGAGGGCGCCAAGATCATCGCCACCGACCTGTGCGAGCAGATGAACAACGTGTCCTACGGGCTCGGTACTCCCGAGGAGCTCGCCGAGACCGCACAGCTGGTCGAGGCCGCAGGCTCTGAGTGCGTGGCACTCAAGGCTGACGTGCGCTCGCGCGAACAGCTCGACGAGGCGCTGGGCAAGGGCATGGCCGAGTTCGGTCGTCTCGACATCGTGGCCGCCAACGCCGGCATCTGCCCGGCCGGTGGCGTGGACTCCTACGTCAAGGACTTCCAGGACTCCCTCGACGTCGACCTGCTCGGTGTCATGAACACCTGCACGGTCGTGATCCCCAAGATCTCGGACCACGGTTCGATCGTCGTGACCGGTTCGACCGCCGCGATGATGCCCAACACCGTGGCCGGCGAGGGTGGCGGTGGCTCGGGCTACATCTACGCCAAGAACGGCCTGCTTCCCTACGTGGAGCAGATGTCGCTGTTCCTGGCCAGCCGCTTCATCCGCGTGAACGGCATCCACCCGACCAACGTCAACACGGCCCTGCTGATCAACGACGAGATGTTCAAGACCTTCCGTCCTGACCTCGAGAACCCCACGCAGGAGGACTTCGAGGTGGCGGCATGCGTCTTCAACGCCATGCCGATCCCCTACGTCCAGCCGGTGGACATCTCGAACCTGGTCGTGTTCCTGGCCTCTGACGAGGCCCGGTACATCACCGGTCAGCACATCCGCGTCGACGCCGGCTCCCTGCTCAAGTGGCCCAACGGCCCCGGAGCGATGTAGTCCGAATCGCACTCGATCCGAGTCCCGGGCCCGGCCTCCGTCACTGCGACGGGGCCGGGCCCGGGTCATTTGGCCACGGCCCCCTCTGAGCCTTCGTTAGCGGGGGAGGGAGAAGGTCGGTAGTCTCAGGAAGGTACGAGCGGTGCTGACTCCCGGCGGCAACGCAACAGTCATTGATCCGGGCTGAGAAGAAGGGGGGCGCTCATGCCTACCAAGAACGGTTACTTCGTCTTCGACGCAGACAACCACCTGTACGAGCCCATCGACGCCTTCACGCGTCACATGCCTGCAGAGTACGGAGACTTCCTGCGCTACGTGCAGGTCGAGGGTCGCACCAAGCTCGTCGTCAACGGCATGCTGTCGGATTACATCCCCAACCCGACCTTCGAAGTCGTCGCTGCTCCCGGTTGCCAGGAGGACTACTTCCGCAACGGCAACCCCGAGGGCAAGTCCCGTCGGGAGATCATGGGCAAGGCCATCCGCTCGCCCGGCGCGTTCTTCAACGCTGAGGACCGCATCAAGCTCATGGACGAGCAGGGCATCGACCGCACCCTGATGTGGCCGACCCTCGCCTCGGTGCTCGAGGCCCGCGTCATGGACGCACCTCGCGAGGTTGCTGCGGCATTCCACTCGCTGAACCAGTTCATCATGGACGAGTGGACCTTCAACTATCAGGACCGCATCTTCGCCACCCCCGTGGTCAACATGGGCGAGCTCGACCTCGCGCTCAAGGAGCTCGACTACATCATCGAGAACAACGCGAAGATTCTCTTGGTTCGTCCTGCGCCGCACTTCGGCTTCGAGGGCCCGCACTCGCCCTTCCTGCCCAAGTTCGACCCCTTCTGGAAGCGCGTCGAGGAGGCCGGCATCGTCGTCGGTCTGCACGCCTCGGACTCTGGCTACCAGCGCTACATCAACGAGTGGGAGGGCATCAGGGGTGAGATGACCCCCTTCAAGGCTCAGGGCGCTCAGGGCTTCAACGCCCTCGTGGGTCACTCCTACCGTGCGGTGTTCGACACGGTGGCCTCGGCCATCGGACACGGCGCCTGCTCACGGTTCCCCAAGCTCCGCCTGCTCCCCGTAGAGAATGGTTCGGGCTGGGTGCTGCCCTTCCTTGAGGAGGCTGAGCACGCCTACCGCATGAACCCGCGCACCTTCGAGGAGGACCCCGTCGAGGTGTTCCACCGCAACATCTGGGTGCACCCCTTCCACGAGGACAACCCCCGTCGCCTCGTCGACGCCGTGGGCTCGGACCGTGTCGTCTTCGGCTCGGACTACCCCCACGCCGAGGGCCTCAAGGACCCGGTGGGCTTCGTGACCGAGCTCGAAGAGGCTGGCCTCAACGAGAACGAGACCCGCGACGTCATGGGCAACACTCTCAACCAGCTGATGGGCTTCCCGGCAGTCGCCTGACCCCACACGCCGGTTCGGCAGTTGACGCAGGGTGGGCCCGCACGGGCCCACCCTGCGTCGCGTCCCGGCACAGTTCGGGCCCTCTCGGCGCAGGAGCGATGCCCTTCGACCGTCTAAGGTCAGGGGGTCCTCGCCACGGTCCGAGACCCTGGACTGAGGCGAGAGTGAATCGATTCAATGCGGCCGACGGGTCGCGAGAGGGGAATGGAAATGGACATCAAGGGTGGATCCGCAGTCGTCACCGGTGGTGCCGGTGGCTTCGGTGAGGCGACCGTTCGTCGTCTCGTGGCCAACGGTGCCAAGGTCGTCATCGCCGACCTGGCCGAGGAGCGCGGCAAGGCACTGGCCTCCGAGCTCGGTGGCAACGCCGTCTTCGTGAAGACCAACGTGATGGACGACGACTCGGTCCAGGCCGCAGTCGACGCCGCATGCGAGATGGGCCCGATGCGCCTGTCGGTCGCCGTGCACGGTGGTGGCTCCGCAGGTGGCCGCACGCTGGACAAGGAAGGCAAGGCCCTCTCGATGGCCGCCTTCCAGAACATGGTCGACGTCTACCTCCTCGGCGCGTTCAACGTGACCCGTCTCTCGGCGGAGGCGATCGCCAAGTCCGAGCCTCTCGAGGACGGCGAGCGCGGCCTGGTGATCAACACCGCATCGATCGCGGGCTACGAGGGCACCATCGGTCAGGTCAACTACGCCGCCGCCAAGGGTGGCGTCATCGGCATGACCCTGGTCCTCGCTCGTGACCTCGCCGTCTCGGGCATCCGTGCCATGACCATCGCCCCAGGCGTGTTCGCCACCCTGGCCTACGGCGACATTCCGGTCGAGGAGCTGAACAAGGTCTGGGGCCCTGTGGTTCCCTTCCCGCAGCGCATGGGTAACCCTGACGAGTACGCCAAGCTGGTCATGCAGTTCGTCGAGAACTCGTATCTCAACGGCACCGTGGTTCGCATCGACGGTGCGATCCGCTTCAGCCCCAAGTCGCCCCGCGGCTGATCTGGCGAAGCAGTAACCAACTGAAATGACCCAGTCGACGGGCCCAGTTCGCACCACCGACCACGCGCTTGATGCTCTTGAGTACAAGCGAGTCGAGGTCGAGGGAGCGGACTGGGCCCTCGAACTGGAGCTGACCCCGAGGATCACCAACTCCTCGGGGTCCTTCATGGGTGGCCTCGTGGCCACCGCCATGGACCTGATCGCCAGCTATCCGCTCCTCTTCAACGAGGAGAGCTACGACCAGGTGACCACCACGGACCTCCACGTCACGTTCCACACGGGTGCTCGCAAGGGTCCGATCCTCATCACGGCGCACATCAACCGCCAGGGGCGTTCCTTTGCCTCGGTGCGCTGCGAGGTCTACGACGAGGGCGCCGAGATGGCCCACGTGGCCACCGGGCTGCTCTCCTTCGCCGGCCGCCACCTCGGACCTGACGAGCAGCACAAGGTGATGCCCAAGGCCGAGCGTCGTGCCTTGATCCTCGGGGACCCCTCGATCCCCCTCGAGCGCCGGGAGCTCCCCGGTCTGCGCTCGAACGGCTAGAGCGACTCGAGGAACGCCACCACCGCGTCGGCGAAGGCGTCGTTCTTGTCGCCGGCGATCATGTGGGAGGCGCCACCCACTTCGACCACGGTGGCCTGCGGGATCCCCCGGGTGAGCTCCGTGATGCCCTCTTCGGTGACGATGTCCGAGAGCATGCCGCGCACGAGCAGGGTGGGCACGTGGATGTTGACCATCGACTGTCGCTCGCGCTCGAGCGTCTCGTCGGAGCCCGGTGCCTGATTGGGCGGGGTCTTCATGAAGCTCGGATCCCAGTGCCACCACCAGCGTCCGTCGCGTTCGCGCAGGACTTTCTTGAGCCCCTCGTAGTTAACCTCGCGCTTGCGCTGTGGGGTGTACGCGGCGATGGCCACCGCCGCCTCGTCCAAGGTGGCGAAGCCCTCATAGCCCGACTCCATGAAGACCCTGATGCGGTCCACGCCCTCGGGGTTGGGCTTGGGGGAGATGTCGACGAGGACGAGGCCCCTCGAGATGTCCTGGCTGGCCGACCCTTCGGTCATCATCGCCGTGATCCCACCGAGGGATGCTCCGACGAGCACGGGGGACGTCCCCAGCGCGTCGATCACGTTGAGGACGTCGCCGGAGAAGGCGGTCATCGAGTAGTCACCCTCAGGGGCCCAGTCCGATTCACCGTGGCCGCGCAGATCCAGGGTGATGGTCCGCCATCCGCGCGCTGCGATCGTTCCGGCAGCCCCACCCCACGCGTGGCGGGTCTGTCCGCCACCGTGGAGGAAGAGCACCGGGGGAGCGTCGAGGGGACCCCGCTCGTCCGCGACGAGGGTGATCCCGCCGAATCCCTCAAACTCGATGCGACGCGCTGCGTCTGCAGCGCTCATCGCTCAGCGGCCCTGCCAGTTCGCCGGGCGCTTCTCGATGAAGGCGGTGGCGCCTTCCTTGGCGTCGTCTGAGCCGAACACCTTGGCCGACTCCTCGGGGGTGGCCCGACCGAGCTTGGGGTCGTTGGTGACCGAGCGGCGGATGAGCTCCTTGGTGATGGCCAGGCCCAGCGGGGCGTTGGCGGCGATCTTCTCGGCCAGCTCGAGGGCCGAGGGGATCAGCTGGTCGAAGGGCACCACGTGGTTGACGAGGCCCCACTCGGCCACCTTGGCAGCGGGGTAGAGGTCACCGGTGAGCGCGGCCTCCATGGCGAGGGGCAGCGGGATCATGGTGCCGAGCATGGTGCCACCACCGGCGGCGAACAGGCCCCGCTTGACCTCGGGCAGACCGAAGCGCGCAGTGTCCGCGGCGACGATCATGTCGCAGGAGAGGGCGAGCTCGAAGCCGCCACCCACCGCGGCGCCGTTGACGGCAGCGATGATGGGCTTGGTGAAGCCGTCGACCATCTTGTAGGACTCGGGCCCGTCACCGTCGCTGGCGCCACCGGCGCCGCTGCCGGACTCGGCGAAGCCCTTCAGGTCCATGCCGGCGCAGAAGATCTTCTCGCCTGCCGCGGTGAGGATGACGACCTGGGTGTCGAGGTCCTGCTCGATCTCTCGCAGCGTCGAGGTGATGGCCTTCATCAGTTCAGGGTTGAGCGAGTTGGCGGCTTCGGGTCGGTTCAGTGCGAGGACGGCGACCTTGCCGTGCTGGGTGCGCTCGAGGACCATCGGGACTCCTTGTTGGTAGTTGTCGTGCTCGGCCACGGTATCGGAAGTCGAGGGTCTCGGGTCGGGTTGTCCGAGGCGCCGCCGAGCGTGGTGGACCGAGGTGGCGGCCTATGGCAGAATGCCGTTTCGCGTTGGCCACCTCGGCCAGCGGAGCGGGAGGGACCATGGCAGAGCAGGTGGACGAGGCGATCTCCTTCGGGGCGCGGCTGGGCCAGCTCGCCGTTGAGAAGGCCGAGGTGCCGGCGTTGATCTGGATGGATCTCCAGGGGAACGAGACCCAGGTGACCTTCGCTGAGCTCGACCGTCGTTCGAACCAGATCGCTCGGTGGCTCCACGACCAGGGCGTCAAACAGGGCGACCTCGTCGCCGTGGGCCTGCACAACTGCCCTGAGCACGTGATGAGCGACTTCGCCAGCTCGAAGCTCGGTGCCGTGCCGGTCCCCATGCGCTGGGACCTCCCCGACTGGGAGCGCCAGCGGGTGCTCGACGCAATGGAGCCTCACTTCGTCATCGACGAATCCGTCTTCGACGCGGTCCGGGGGACCACCTCGCTCGAGGACGGTCCGCTCGAGGACCGTACCTCGCCGCACAGCCACGGAACTTGCTCAGGCGGCTCGACGGGAACCCCCAAGGTCATCCTGCAGCGCTTCCCGGGTTCGTGGCAGAAGATGGGATTCAGTGCGAACGCCATCGTCGAGATCTGGAAGCCGCTCACCCCGAACCAGCGAGTGCTGTGCCCCGCACCGCTGTACCACACCAACGGTTACACGCTCATCCGCAACGTGCTCGACGGACTCACCTCGCTGTTCTTCGAGAAGTTCGACCCCGTGTTGTTCCTCGATCAGATTGAACGCCACAAGGCCACCGGCTTCATCGCAGCGACCCCATTCCTTCAGCGTCTGCTTCGCGTCGACGACATCGCCACCCGTGACCTCTCCTCGCTCGAGTGGGTTCAGCAGGGTGCCGCACCGCTGCCCATCTGGCTGGGTCGTGCCCTCTGCGAGATGCTCGGTGCAGAGAACTTCTTCATGTCCTTCGGGGCCACCGAGGGTGCCGGGCTGATCTGCTGTCGTGGCGATGAGTACTTAGCGCATCCGGGAACGCTGGGGCGACCACTTCCGGGCCACGAGCTCAAGATCCTCGACGACGACTTCAACGAGCTGCCCGCCGGCGAGGTCGGCCACATCTTCATGCGCGCCCCGACGGGTCCGCCGGCGACGTACCTGGGCAAGGACGTCAAGCAGGTACTCCAAAGTCCTGAGGGCCTCGCCACGGTGGGTGACTTGGGCTGGGTGGATGAGGACGGCTGGGTCTATCTCGCCGATCGTCGCGTCGACATGATCGTCTCGGGTGGGGCCAACATCTTCCCCGCCGAAGTCGAGGCGGCACTCTCTGAGCACCCACAGGTTGACGACGTCGTGGTCATCGGCCTCGAGGACGAGGAGTGGGGCCACCGGGTCCACGCCATCGTCCAGCCGGCCAAGGGGGCCACGGTTTCCGAAGCCGACCTCATTGGTTTCGCCAAGGAGCGCTTGGCCTCCTACAAGGCACCCAAGTCGGTCGAGTTCATCGAGACCATGCCGAGGACCGACTCGATGAAGATCAACCGCTCCAAGCTGGTCGAGGAGCGTTCGAACTGAGAGCGTCGCCCTGTTCGGGGGCGTTCGCAGGCAACCGGCAGGCCCGATAGGTTGGGCCCTCGCCCTCGGGATCGAGGGCCAGCATCCACGGATCGACGAAGAAACAGGAGGGGCGAGACACGATGCCCGAGTACCAATACCTGCAGTACGAGGAGCACGACGGCGGCGAAGTCGTCCGGATCCTGCTCGACCGCCCCGACACCCGCAACGCACAGAACCGCGGCATGCTCGTCGAGCTCGACGAGGCCTTCCGCCGTGCCGAGATGGACGACACCTGCCGGGTGATCATCCTCGGCGGCACCGGTCCGATGTTCTCCTCAGGCCACGACATGGGCTCAGCCCAGGCCCTCGAGGACCAGCAGAGCCACGACTCGGTCAAGATCGACGGCGGCACCCGTGAGGGTGCCGAGCGCCTGTTCCTGCAGGAGTGGCACTACTACTTCCAGAACACGCTGCGCTGGCGCAACCTGCGCAAGATCACCATCGCTCAGGTGCAGGGTCAGACCTTCGCGGCGGGCCTCATGCTGATCTGGGCTTGCGACCTCATCGTCGCCGCGGACAACGCCTACTTCGCCGACGTGGTCGGCACCCGCCTCGGCATGTGCGGCGTCGAGTACTTCGCTCACCCCTGGGAGTTCGGTCTGCGCAAGACCAAGGAGCTCATGCTCACCGGTGACGCCATCGACGCCGAAGAGGCCCACCGCCTCGGCATGGTGCAGAAGATCTTCCCGGTCGACGAGCTCAGCGACAAGACGCTTGAGTACGCACGCCGCATCGCCAAGACCCCGACGATGGCCGCGCTGCTGATCAAGGAGTCGGTGAACCAGACCCAGGACATCATGGGCTTCCACAACGCCCTGCACGCCTGCTTCACCATGCACGAGCTCAACCACTCCCACTGGGCCTGGGTGCACACCGAGGGTCAGTACCCGGTCGCACTGCCCGAGGATGGGGTCATCGACTGGCGCAACCCCGAGCCGATGCGCGAGATCGCTAAGGACACGGTGCTCGGACCGGAGCTCAAGAAGAAGAAGTAGTCCTCGGACTACCAGTCTGAATCTGCCGAACGGGGCGGGAGTCCGAAGGGACTCCCGCCCCTGTCGCGTCCCATGGGCTCGAGGCTAAGGTGAAGTCCTCGCACCTGCCAGGGGGGTAGGTGGAGTTGCGAAGGGGGAACGTCATGAACGTTGAAGACCTCATCCTTGTTAGCGTTGACGACCACATCGTCGAGCCGCCCGACCTGTTCGAGGGCCGTCTACCCCAGAAGTACGTCGACGCCGCACCGAAGTTCATCACCCGTGACGACGGCACCGATGCCTGGGTCTATGGCGACGAGCTGATCGGCAACGTGGCGCTCAACGCCGTGGTCGGTCGCCCCAAGGAGGAGTACGGCATGGAGCCGACCTCCCTCGACCAGCTGCGCAAGGGCACCTACGACCACAACGAGCGCGTCCAGGACATGAACGTCAATGGCATCCTGGGTTCGCTCAACTTCCCGTCCTTCCCCCAGTTCTGCGGACAGCTCTTCGCTCGGACCCCGGACAAGGACCAGGCCCTCGCCATGGTGCAGGCCTACAACGACTGGCACATCGACGAGTGGTGCGGTTCGCACCCTGGCCGGTTCATCCCCTGCGTGCTGCCTGCAATGTGGGATCCCCACGTGGCCGCCGCGGAGATCCGCCGTGTGGCTAAAAAGGGCGTGCACGCGGTCACCTTCTCGGAGAACGCGTCGAAGCTCGGCTACCCCTCCATCCACGGAGACCACTGGGACCCGTTCTGGCAGGCCTGCGAGGAGGAGGAAGTGGTGGTGTGCATGCACATCGGCTCGTCCTCTCAGTTGGTGATCACCGCACCCGACGCCCCCATCGACGTGCTGATCTCGTTGACTCCGATCAACATCGTTCAGGCCGCCGCCGACCTCATCTGGTCGCCAGTGTTCCGCAAGTTCCCCAACATCAGGGTGGCACTCTCCGAGGGTGGCATCGGTTGGATTCCCTACTTCCTCGAGCGCCTCGACTATCAGTATCAGCAGCACCACCTCTGGACCGGGCAGGACTTCGGCGACCGTCTCCCGAGCCAGGTGTTCAACGAGCACGTCATCACCTGCTTCATCGATGACAAGTTCGGTCTGGCCAACACCGACTTCCTCAACATGGATCACGTAACCTATGAGTGCGACTACCCGCACTCGGACTGCACGTGGCCGCAGGCCCCTGAAGTGCTCTCGAAGTCCCTGGAGGGTCTCAGTCAGGAGAACGTCGACAAGGTCACCCACCTGAACGCAATGAACCTGTTCAAGTACGACCCCTTCTCGGTGCTCCCCAGGGAGCAGTGCACCGTCGGCGCACTGCGTGAGCAGTCCAAGGACTACGACATCACGATCAAGTCCCAGTCCAAGGGCCCGATCGAGCACAAGGTCCTTGCTGCCGACCTCGGCGCCTCCCGCGACGACCTCTAAGGCACGATCATGAGTGACGCGCTCGCCTCCTACGATCCGATGGAGGCCTTCAGCCCGGAGGTAAGCCGCGACCCGCAGCCCTATTATGCCAAGCAGCGGGCCATCGGCCCCGTCCTGCCCGGCGCATTCGGCGGCTGGTCCTTCGTCTCGCGCGAAGCGTGCGAGTACGCGCTCCAGCACCCCGACGAGTTCTCCTCGGGGATGGAGGCGGTCAACCTCGGCCAGAGCGTGCCGCTGATCCCCTTGCAGGTGGACCCGCCCGAGCACGTGAAGTACCGCCGCCTGCTCGACCCGCTGTTCGCGCCCAAGCTGATGAACCCGCTCGAGCCGAGCATCACCAAGCTGGTCAACGACCTCATCGACAAGGTGATCGATCAGGGTGAGTGTGAATTCACCACGGCAATGAGCGTGCCGCTGCCCTCCGAGGTGTTCCTGACCCTCCTTGGCCTCCCCATGGATCGGCTCCCGGAGTTCCTCGTCATGAAGGACGGGATCATCCATCCCCCAGGTGACACCCCTGACGAGCAGATGATCACGCGCGACAAGGCAGCCCGTGACATCGAGGCCTATTTCACCGAGCAGATGGAACTGCGCAAGGCGAACCCCTCCGATGACATCGTGAGCCAGTTCCTGGCCGCCGAGGTGGCGGGCGAGAAGCTGAGCGACGACGAGATCCTCGGGGTGCTCTTCTTGTTCCTCATCGCTGGTCTCGACACGGTGACCGACACGCTCGAGTGCTTCTTCCACTTCCTGGCCACGCACCCCGAACACCGTCGTCAGATCGTCGAGGACCCGAGCGTCATCCCCGCTGCTGTCGAGGAGCTCCTTCGGTGGGAGACCCCCGTCACTGCTGTGCCTCGCCTCGCCGCCAAGGACCTCGAGGTCGGTGGCTGCCCGATCAAGGCCGGTGAGGGTATCGGCGTGATGCTGGGCAGTGCCAACACCGACCCCTCGGGCTATGAGGATGCGGACGTGGTCGACTTCGCCCGGAACCCCAAGCACTGGGCGTTCGGCGGCGGCATCCACCGCTGCCTCGGCTCGCACCTTGCCCG
>CAWUMT010000010.1:0-14307 GCA_963923735.1 uncultured Acidimicrobiales bacterium | reverse complement strand
CCGGTAGAATGACCTTCTATGTCCCCCTACGAACTCGGCTCGAACTGGCGCTACAAGGATGACGACCTGGTGCCGGGTCGCTGCGTGGTCTTCGACATCGATGGGGTGCTCTCCGATGCGGTGGGCCGTCAGCACTTCATCGAGCAGGGTCGGGGCGACTGGAACTCCTTCTTCGAGGCCTGCGGCGACGACCCGGTGATCGATGAGATCGAGCGGCTCTTGGAGTTGCTTGCCCCTGATCTTCAGATCGTGCTGCTCACCGGCCGACCGTTGCGGGTCCGTCCGCAGACCCTGGCCTGGCTTGAGCGCTATGGACTTCGCTGGGACCTGCTCATCATGCGCGACTGGGGTGACTACTCCTACGTCACCGAGTACAAGAAGGGCGTGGTCGACGAGCTCTTGGACAAGGGCTTTGAGATCCTCCTGGCCTTGGAAGACGACCCGAAGAACCATGCGATGTACGTCGCCGAGGGAATCCCCTGCGTCTACATCCACTCGGGCTACTACGAGTAGTCCGATTCCTCTTCGGTGATCTCGCTGTCGCCTGCGCGAGCGGTCCGACGGCGAAGAGGCAGCAACGCACGGGCTTGGCCGGCCACGAGGAGCCCTAGGGCGGCTAGCAGCACGGGCCACGCACCGACTCTGGTGAAGAGCGTCTGACCGTTCCGTAGCGACAGTGTGCCGAGCACCGCGGTGGAGACCGAGAGTTCAGAGCGCTTGATCACGAAGCCCTTGTGGTCGATGAGCACGCTGTAGCCCGTTGGGGAGGCTTGGATGAGGTCACGCCCGCGCTCGACCGCCTGGAGGCGGGCGGCGGCCAGCTCCTGTTCAGGCATCTGGGAGGTCGGATACGAGGTCGTGTTGGTGGGCACCACGAGAAGGTTGGCGCCATGGGCGACGGCCTCACCGGAGCGATCGGCGAAGAACACCTCGAAGGAGATCAGGGTGCCGAGCGCACCGGCGGGCGTGCGGAGCACCTCAGGCTTCGTGCCGGGCACCGCGTCTCGAGGAACGCCTGAGACGTCGGCGAGGTGCGACATGAAGGAACGAGCGGGGATGTACTCCCCGAAGGGAACCCGGTGGACCTTGTCGACCGTACCGAGGATCCGGCCCGAGGGCCCCCATGCGACGACGAGGTTTCGGAATGCCGTGTCGCCCTGAGGGGTCGTCACTCCGGCCAGCAGCGTGGTGCGCTTGTCGCGTGCAGCCGCGGAGAGCGCGTCGGCCTGCCAGCTTCCTGTCAGGGGGCCGCCTAGGCCGACGACGTCTTCGGGGAGCACGGTCAGGTCGGTTCCCACCGGCACCTTCTTGAGTGCGGCGAGCTGTGCTCGGGTGACCTGCTCAGGATCGGTCTGCTTGGCCGACGTACCGCGAGCTCCGCCCCCCTGGACAGCGGCGACCGTCCGGGTGGCGATCGCTCCACCCCCGTTGGGGGCGAGTATCGAGATGCCGATGGCGCCGAGGACGAAGGCACCGAGGAGCACCACGTGGCCCACGCGCCGCGCGGACTCGAGCCCTGGGGTGTTGCGCACCGCCACCGCGGTCAAAGCGATTCGAAGGCCGGCGGCGGCCACCACGAGGACGAAGACGATGCCCATGGGCCCCGCCACGCCCGCGATGGGCAGCAGGGGTCCGTTGGCCTGGCCGAGGGGAAGCCCACCGATGGGCAGCCCGCCGAGGGGCCAGACCGACCGCAGGGCCTCGGCGAGGACCAGTGCACCGATGGCCGAGAGCGTGCGACCGCGTCCGGGGGTCATCACCAGTCCTGCGACACAGAAGAACAACGACTCGACGAGGATCAGGAACAGTGCGCCGTACCAGTTGAAGTGCTGCGCCCACCACAGACCGGGCACGAAGAGTCCGAGTCCGAAGGCGAAGCCCGTCATCGCCCTCGTGCCGATGGGGCGGTCTTCCATGGCCAACATCACGAGGGCCACCCCTGCGATAGCCAGGGGCCAGAGGCCGAAGGGAGGCAGGGACCCCGCAGCCACCACACCTCCGAGCAGGCCGAGCCCCATCGAGGCGGCTCGGGTTCGCCAGGTGGTCGAGCTCATCGGCTCCGAAGTCCGGCGTCGATCCGTGCAGCGGCGTTTCGTCCCTGTTCGATGCAGGCAGGGACGCCGACCCCTCGCAGCGCAGCGCCGGCGATCTCGATGCCGGAGAGCCGATCCACACCCGCCTCGATCCCCGCCACGCGCAGCAGGTGGTTCACCCGGTATTGCGGTAGCGAGTCTGACCAACGCTGGAGGCTTCGCCGTACGGGCCGTGACCCCATGGGCAGCAGGCTCCCGAGTTCCTCGACGAGCGCGTCCATGAGCGCGTGATCGTCGAGCTCGGTGATGCGCAGGTCGTCGATCTTGCCGCAGTGGACCCGCAAGGTGACCTCACCCTCGCGTGCGAGGTGCGGCCACTTTCGATCGAGGTACGTCAGTGCCGTGGCCAAGAACCGCTGTCCTCGTCGTTCGCCAGAAGGGACCTTCGAACCCGAGGGGATGAGGGCGCCGGTGCCCATCTCGGGGAGTTCGAGATCGGCCGCCTCGAAGGTGAAGGTGGCGATGGCCACCGAGGAGTAGTCGATCTGGTCCAGCAAGGATGCGGCCTCGTCGTCGTGGGGACGCAGGAGGTCGGCTGCAGGAGCTGCAGGGACGGCAATGAGCACCGCATCAGCCGGCATCGTGGTGGTGTCGGTGTTGACCGACCACCCTGACGAGGTCCCTGCACGTCGGACCAGCGAGGTCACCGCGGCCTGAGTGACGATCGTGACGCCACGATCCGCCAGGACCCTGGACAGCTCGGTGATCAGCGTGTGCATGCCGCCGTCGAGAGACAAGAAGGCCGGGGTGGGCTGCTCATCAGGGCCCTTGGCCGGAAGGAACGCACGCATGGACTTCATGAGCGAACCGGGCTGTTGTGCGGCCTCGAGGAGCGTGGGAAACACTGCGGCGGCGCTCATCTCCGCCACTCGACCCGCAGCGATCCCACCGACAGTCGGATCCACGAGGATCTCCACGACCTCGTCACCGAGCTTGGTGGCCACCAGGGGACCGATGGGGCGGTCGCCGAGTGGTCCTCGTGAGGCCGGCGTGGGCCAGAAACGGTCCTTGGCTGCCCGCAGCAGTCCTCGAACGCTCAGCACCTTGGACTGGCGAAGTGCCGCGAAGTCCGTGGGGACGCCGAGGACGAGCTGCTCGGGCATCCGCCGGAGCCGGCCTTTGGCGAACACGCTGGCGCCCGACTGGGCGATGGGGCGGAGGTGGTCGTTGATGCCGAGTTGGGCGCAGAGGCTTTCGAACTCGGGCCGCCGCGCCAACGCACCGTCGGGACCACCATCGAGGATCCGATCGCCGAAGTCGAGGGGGATGATCTTGCCGCCCAGATGTCCAGCGGCCTCGAGGACGGTGATTCGCGGCGCGGAGGAGGGAGTCTGATCGCGAGGTGCGCTGAGTTCGTAGGCAGCGACGAGTCCGGTGATTCCTCCGCCGATGATGACGACCTCAGGTCGCTCGGTCATGCGTTTGCAGCCTCAGCCACGACGGTGGCCAGCAGGGAGAGGAACCGGGGATCGTCGTTCAACGACGCAGTGCGCACGAGGGTGAGGCCGACCTCGTCGGCGACTGCCTTGGCTTCGATGTCAACGTCGAAGAGCACTTCGAGGTGGTCGGACACGAAGCCCACGGGGCAGATCACGACGCCGTCGAACCCCCGCTCGGGCAGCGCACGGACGACCTGGAGGATGTCAGGGCCCAACCACGGTTCACGGGTCCGGCCCGCGCTCTGCCATGCGACGTCGAAGCGCTCGAGCCCGGCGGCCTCAGCGATGACCTCGGCAGAGCGAGACAGCTCGATCGGATACGGGTCACCTACCTCAAGCACTTTGGCCGGAAGCGAATGGGCGGTGAACAGCACCAGGGTCTTGGCGGCAACCTCGGGGTCGAGGCTCGAGAGCGCCGCAGTCACGCGGTCCGCCATCAGCTCGGCAAACCCCGGTGCGTCCCACCACCGTTCGATGGCGTTGAACGGATGGTCCTCGCCGAGGGCGGCGCGGGCCCGGGAGTGATAGCTGCCGGTTCCGATGGTCGAGAAGTGGGGAGTGAGCACGAGCCCGACCACCTGCTCGGCTCCGTCCGCGACGATCTGCGCGGCGGCGGCTTCGATGTCGGGATCGGCGTACTTCGCCCCGAAGGTCACCTCGTAGCGGCCGGGCTCGATGGCCTCGAGGGCCGCCGCGATGCCAGCTACCTGGGCGGCCGTGCGCTCATTGAGTGGAGAGGTCCCCCCGATGGCGTCGTAGCGACGGGTCAGATCGGCCAGCTGCTCTGGGGTGGGGGCGTGGCCGTGACGGATGCGGGTGTAGTAGCCCTCGATCTCCGCGGGGGTCTTGGGCGTCCCATACGCCATCACGAGCACCGCGGTGCGATCGGTCATCGCTGGGTGGCTTCCCTGGCGAGAGTGCGCCCTTCGGCGTGGACCAGTTCGACGACGGCAGCGAGCACGCCGGGATCGGTGTCGGGCAGGACGCCGTGGCCGAGGTTGAAGATGTGCCCGGGCGCAGACGCACCTCAACGCAGCACGTCGCGTGCACCGTCGAGCACCACCTCGGTCGGTGCGAAGCACAGGGCAGGATCGAGATTGCCCTGCAGCGGGAGGTCACCAACGCGGGTCGTCGCCTGATCGAGAGGAACCCGCCAGTCGACACCCATCACGGTGGCGCCGGAGGTGGCCATGAGGTGGAGGAGCTCACCGGTCCCCACCCCGAAGAGGATGCCCGGGGCGCCCTTCGGCGCCAGGCGCTCGAAGACCGCCTTGGTCGAGGGCAGGGCGAACCGTGCGTACTCGGCTGGGGTGAGCGAGCCGGCCCAGGAGTCGAACAGCTGGAAGGCGGACGCTCCGGCATCGAGCTGAGCCCCGATGAAGTCCGCCGCCATCTCGGCGAGGCGCTCGACGAGTCGATCCCACAAGTCGGGATCAGTGTGCATCAACGCCTTGACTTTGGTGAAGTTCTTCGACGGCCCGCCTTCGACGAGGTAGCTCGCCACGGTGAAGGGAGCACCGGCAAACCCCAGCAACGGAGTCCCGGTGGCCTCGAGCTCTTGGAGGGCCAGCTTGCAGGTGGCGATCACGTGGGCGAGGTCAACCTCGGGCTCCAGGGGGCGAAGCCGGTCGAGATCTGCGGCGGAGCGGAAGGGCTCCTCGGCGACGGGGCCACGGCCGGGCACGACGTCGATGCCAAAGCCCACGGCGTGGACCGGCACCACGATGTCAGAGAAGAGGACGGCGGCGTCCACGCCATAACGGCGGACGGGCTGGAGGGTCACTTCGGCCGAGATGGCGGGATCGGCGATGGCCTCGAGGATCGAGCCGGTGCCTCGGGTGGCTCGATACTCAGGCAGCGAGCGACCTGCTTGGCGCATGAACCAGACCGGCGTGCGCTCAGGCTCCTCCCCCCTGCAGACGGCGAGGAACGGGCTGGAGGAGGCGGGTGTGGTCATGAGTCTCGATGCCGTGGGAGGGGCCATCCCATCGTAGGGCGGCGGCGGTGCGGAACCGGGGGTGTACGGGGGAAATCCCCTCCACTCGAGGTCCTAGACTGGACCGTTCCCCCTTCTTGGGGGTCGAAGGAAGGCAGTTCAATGTCCCACGAGCTCGAGGTCGCCAAGGAGCAGGCGTTCTTGGATCGTGCCTATGAGGCGCTCGAGGCGATGCGGGACGAAGCCCGCCAGATGATGGAGGGCGTCCTCGACACCGGCCGTGGTGGCACCTTCCAGTCACGCACCGAGCGCGACATCGTGGTGCGCACCTCGCTGGCTCGACTCGAGCAGCTTGAGGTAGGGGACCAAGCACTGACCTTCGGTCGCATCGACGTCGATTCGGGTGATCCTGATCGACCCGAGGTCTTCCACATCGGTCGCCTTGCGGTGTCCGACGAGGATCATGAGCCGATGATTGTGGACTGGCGCGCACCGGTGGCCGAGCCGTTCTACCGGGCGACCGGGCTCGATCCCGAAGGCCTGCTGCGCCGTCGTCACCTCGCCGTGCACGGCCGCACGGTGGTCGGGGTCGAGGACGAGTACTTCGCTGCCGCCGACGGACAGGTCCACGCGCTCGATGGGGCGGGGCGCCCCGAGGGCCTCGCTGATGAGGCGATGGTGCTCGGTGGGCCTGGTGCACTCCTCGCCGCCTTGGGTGCAGCGCGCACCGGACAGATGGGCGACATCGTCGGCACCATCCAGCGGGAGCAGGACGAGATCATCCGAGCGCCGCTCTCGGGCATCCTCATGGTTCAAGGCGGGCCGGGCACGGGCAAGACCGCAGTGGCGCTGCACCGAGCGGCCTACCTGCTCTACACCCACCGTTTCCCGCTCGAGCGTCAAGGTGTGCTCGTGGTCGGCCCCAACCCGCTGTTCCTCCGCTACATCGAACAGGTGCTCCCCTCACTGGGTGAGACCGGAGTCACACTCTCGACCATCTCCGGCCTGGTCCCCGAGGTCCGCGTCACCGGTCGCGACGTCGAAGGAGTCGAGCGTCTGAAGGGCGATCCTCGAATGGTCAAGTTCCTCGCTCGAGCGGTCAAGACCCGCCAGCGCGCCTTGCGCCAGGACGTCGCCATCCCCTTCGGTGCGACGACGCTGAAGTTCACTGCCGAGGATTCCGCCACGATCCTCTCGCGTGCCCGACGGCGTCCGGGCACCCACAACGCACGGCGACGCTTCGTCGAGTCCGAGGTGGCCACGCTGCTCGCCGCGCAGTCCCAGGCGCGGCGCGGTCTCGATCTCAACGACGAGGAGTTCGACCTCGCTGAGTTCTCCCGCCAGATCCGCCAGACGCCCGAGATGACCGAAGCGATGCATCGCATGTGGCCTCGCCTCTCTCCCCATGAGCTGCTCCACGACCTTCTGGGTGCTCCTGCCCTGGTGCGGGCTGCCGGCGACGGGCTGTTGAGCGCAGAAGAGATCGACCTGCTTGTGCGCGAGCGCTCCGCCAGCCTGGAGCAGGTCGCGTGGACCTCGGGTGACGCTGCGCTCATCGACGAGCTCCGGACCCTGCTCGGCCCGCGGCGTTCGACCAAGGACAAGCGGCGAGCGAGTCCGAAGGAAGACGCCTGGCCGCAGGGACTTGACGGGGCAGAGCCTGATCGGCGCGAGCGCAGCGAGGGCGAGGTGCTCAACTTCGGGCACATCGTCGTGGACGAGGTCCAGGACCTCTCGCCGATGCAGCTGCGGATGCTCGCTCGACGCTCGTTGTCAGGCTCGATGACGGTGGTGGGCGACATCGCCCAGGCCACCGGTCCCTGGGCCCCCGACTCCTGGATGCAGATCGCCGAGCATCTCGGTGCCAAGCGTGACCCGCACCTTGTGGAGCTGACGGTGAGCTATCGGACCCCTGCGGAGGTCATCGAGCTCTCTGCCCGGGTGCTCGCCGCGTCGGGGACCGGACTCGAGCCCCCTCGACCCGTGCGCCGGGCCGGCACGACACCGGTGGTCGAACAGGTTCCCCTTTCCGATCTTGCTGCCGCCGTAGCTCGGGCTGCGGCATCCGAACGCGATGCCTGTGCCCCTGGGCACGTCGCCGTGCTCGCCCCTCGAGAGATGTTGGCCACCTTGGCCCGGGGATTCACCGAGGCGGGCATCGAGATCGTCGATCCGAGGGCGTCTGGCGGCCCAGGTCTCGGGGCTCCCCTGGTGCTCCTGGCAGTCGATGAGGCGAATGGCCTCGAATTCGACGGCGTGGTGGTCGTGGAGCCCGCTGAGGTGGCAGCGCGGGGTGCGGAGCCGGGTGAACAGCCGGCAGCCCCCACCAGGAGGGGACTAAGGACCCTTTATGTGGCCATGACCCGGCCGACCACCAGGCTCCGTCTCGTGGGGTCCCGCAAGGCTCCCGTGGGTCTTGACGGCTGAGATCGAGCCTCCCCGAGCCCCAGGTTCAGGTTCGCTAATCTGGCGCGGCACAACCCCCTTGCACTAGGAAAGAACCCGTGACAAACGCTGTGTCTGCGGCCCCCTCCGCCAAGCGCCAGAAGATCGTCCACGACCGACCGCCGATGCTCGCCATCGGCGTGATGATCTGGCTCGGCTCGGAGCTCATGTTCTTCTCAGGGCTGTTCGCCGCCCTGTTCACCATCAGGGCCCACCTCGCCCAGTGGCCGCCGGCCGGCACTGAGCTCGACACCATCCAGGCGGGCATCTTCACGGTGATCCTGGTGGCCTCCTCCTTCACCATGTGGCGAGGGGTCTGGCACGAGGAGCACAACGAGCGCGGATTGGCCAAGCGGTGGATCATCATCTCGCTGGTCCTTGGCACGATGTTCCTCGGCAATCAGATCTATGAGTGGATCAACCTCACCACTCGTTGGTACACGAACTCCTACGGCTCGGTGTTCTTCATCACCACCGGCCTGCACGGTCTGCACGTGTTCATCGGTCTGCTGGCCATGGTGCTGCTCCTGGGTCGTATGCGCGGCTCGCAGGGCGGCGACCCGGGTGAGCTCTCCGTGGTGCAGGGTGTGTCGTACTACTGGCACTTCGTCGACGTCGTCTGGGTCGGGCTCTACGCCTGCCTCTTCCTTCTCAAGTGAGCCGCACCGTGACCCACTCGATCATCCGCCGCCTGCTGCTGCCCGTCGTGGTCCTGTCCACGGTGACGCTGTCCATGCTGGTCTTCTTCGCAGGAGGCTCCTCAGGAGCCGCAGACCCTGCAACCGTCGTCGCCTCGACCGTCACCGATGCACAGGCAACCACCAAGGCCAGCCTGCCGCCGGCGGCGTACCAGACCGGGCGTGAGAACTCCGGTGCGGCGAACTCCACGGACCAGGTCTTCAACGACAAGGGTCAGCTGGTCGCCTACGGGAATTCCGACATGGTCTACACCGAGGCTCCCTCTCAGCTAATCCCGATGGGCCAGGCGCTCTACGCACAGAACTGCGCCTCATGCCACGGCAACAACGCCGACGGCGTGCCGGCCAAGGACACCCCGGGCTCGTTCCCGAACCTGCGTGGTCTCGGCTCGGGCACCATCGACTTCTGGATCGAGTCGGGTCGCATGCCCGCTGCGGACACCACCGCAGTGCAGGCCAACCGCAAGCAGTCCCGTCTCACCCACGAACAGGCACTGGCTGTGACGGCCTACGTCGCCTCGCTGTCGCCCGCCACGCCGTTCATCCCCACGGTGCGCAATCTGGACACCGCGGACACCTCCGACGGCTTCAGCCTCTTCGCCTTGAACTGCGCCGCCTGTCACACCGTGACCGGTGGCGGTGACGCACTCGCCGCAGGCACTTACGCACCGAGCCTCCGCAAGATCCCCGCCACCCAGGTAGCCGAGGCGATCCGGACCGGCCCGGGCAACATGCCTCGGTTCACCGGCAACCTGAGTGACGCCCAGGTTCGCAACATCGTGGCCTACGTCACGGGCAACATTCAGCACCCGGTGAACCCCGGTGGTCTCGGCCTCGGTGGTCTCGGTCCGGTGGCCGAAGGCTTCCTCGGCCTCGCCCTGGGCATCGGCTTGCTGACCCTCATCGCCTTCTGGATTGGAGACCGGACGTGAGCGCGGACGACCGCACCCCTGTTTCGCTGTCCACCGCGGGTCCTGACGACCCGCACATGCAGCCGCTGGCTCGCAATCCCCAGCGCATGGAGATGGCCATCGGCCTCGCCATGGTCGCCGGCATCGCCGCGATCATCGGCTTCGGCGTCGCCTACTGGTACAACGCTGACCCCTGGGTCCTCGGTGCCACGCTCGGTGGCGGGCTCTCGCTGCTCGGCTTCGGGATCACCGCATGGGGCAAGTACCTCATGCCCCAGGGTCCCTTCGTCGAGGAGCGCCACGACCTGCGTGGCACCGACGAAGAGCGTGATGTCTTCGCTGCGGCCGTGGTCCAGCGTGGCGGTGGCATCCTCGGACGCCGCAAGCTGCTTGCCGGCCTCGCCGGTCTGGGCCTCGCTGCCTTCGGCGTGGTCTTCGCCTTCCCGCTAATCCGCTCACTCGGCCCCCTGCCCGGCAAGACGCTGGACAAGACCAACTGGCGCAAGGGCACCTATCTGGTCGACCAGACCGGCCGGGAGATCCACGTCGACGATCTGGCCGTTGGTGGCATCGTCACGGTGTTCCCCAAGGGCAAGGAAGACACCCCAGAAGGCCAGGCTGTGGACCAGACGGTGATCATCCGCATCGCCACCCGCGACTTCACCACCCGCCCGGGTCGTGAGACCTGGGGCCCGCAGGGCTATGTGGCGTATTCCAAACTGTGCACCCACTTGGGCTGCCCCGTGGGGCTCTACGAGCAGCAGCTCGAGTTGCTGGTCTGCCCCTGCCACCAGTCGATGTTCGACGTGACCAACGGTGCATGGCCGAACTTCGGTCCGGCCCCTCGTCCGCTGCCTCAGCTGCCGATCTACATCGACGGCCGCGGCTACATCCGTGCACAGAGCGACTACACCGAGCCGGTGGGTCCTGGGTTCTGGGAGCGTTCATGACCGACACCGCCAAGAAGCCTGACGCCTCCGCCTTCGGGCCGGTGGGCAAGGCCCTCAACGAACTTGACGATCGTCTCGGGATCGCCAAGGGCGGCCGTTCGCTGCTCGACAAGATCTTCCCCGACCACTGGTCGTTCATGCTGGGTGAGATCGCGCTCTACAGCTTCGTCATCCTGCTGCTCTCGGGCATCTTCCTGACGCTGTACTTCGTGCCCTCCCAGGACGTGGTGACCTACATGGGTTCCTACGCCCCGCTGCATGGCCAGCACGTCTCGGCAGCCTTCGCCTCGACGGTGGACCTGACGTTCAACGTCCGCTGCGGTCTGCTGATGCGCCAGATTCACCACTGGGCCTGCGTGATCTTCCTCGGAGCGATCGTGGTCCACATGGCCCGGGTGTTCTTCACCGGTGCGTTCCGCAAGCCCCGTGAGCTCAACTGGAGCATCGGCACCATCCTGCTGATCCTGGGTATCGCCAACGGCTTCCTCGGGTACTCGCTGCCCGACGACCTGGTCTCGGGTACGGGTCTGCGTATTGCCTTCTCGATCACCGAGTCAATCCCCGTGGTGGGCACCTACCTGTCGTTCTTCCTCTTCGGTGGGAACTTCCCCGGCACTGCGGTGATCCCGCGCTTCTTCACCATCCACGTCCTGCTGGTCCCGCTGATCATGCTCGGCCTCGTGACCGCTCACCTGTTCCTGCTCGTGCGCCAGAAGCACACGCAGTTCCCGGGCAAGGGCCGCACGGAGAAGAACGTCGTCGGCGCTCCCATGGTCCCGGTCTTCGCTGCAAAGGCCACGGGTTTCTTCTTCATGGTCTTCGGTGTGACCGCCCTGCTCGGCGGCCTCGCCCAGATCAACCCGATCTGGCAGTTCGGCCCCTACGACGCCGCCAAGATCTCCTACGCCGTCCAGCCGGACTGGTACATGGGGTGGCTTGACGGTGCACTTCGTATCTGGCCGGCATGGGAGTGGACGGGCTTCGGCCACACGATCCCGCTTGAGGTGACGCTGCCTGCAGTGATCCTGCCGGGCATCGTGTTCACCTTGGCGCTGCTCTGGCCGGGTCTCGAGCGCAAGCTCACCAAGGACGAAGCCATGCACAACCTGCTGGACCGTCCGCGGGACCGTCCCAAGCGCACGGCCTTCGGCTCGGCGTACTTCGCCTTCCTGGCCATGCTGTTCATCGCCAGCTCCACCGACGTGGTCGCAAACTTCTTCCACATCTCGCTCAACGCAGTGCTCTGGGCAATGCGGGTCTTGGTGATCCTCGTGCCGCTGATCACCTACCCGGTCGCCTACGCCCTGTGCAAGGAGCTCCAGGCGGCCGAGGGTGGCAAGCGCAAGCGAGCCAACGTGGTCACTCGGACCGCCGAGGGTGAGTACGTCGCCGTACCCGCCGAGCAGCGTCCCGGTGACGGCCACCATGAGCTCGACCCCGAGCCGGTTCCTGACTTCATCGACTTCGATGGTGCGGACCCCTCGGCCCCGGGAGTGCGACAAGTCGGTCGCTGAGCCAGATTGCTTTCGAGCACACCCCCGTTCCGGAACTCCGGGACGGGGGTGTGTCGCGTCTCAGGGACGGAGCGAGGGCGCGGTAGCGTGCCCGAATGCAATTGGGGAGATGCGCCGGTGCATTTGGGTTGACCGCCGCCATGGTGCTCGGTCTCGGCGCCTGCGGCTCAAGCACCTCATCGAACTCTGCACCGGTTCCCACCTGGTCGACCGCGGATCGCTCCACTCCCATGGAAGTGACGCCTGTGGCCGCAGAGGCGCCCCCAGGCTGGACGCTGGCTTCCACGGGGGCCCTGGGCCCCGCTGTGCTCCTCAAGACCGTGACGGCGTCTTCAGGGCGCTCGGTGGTGGTGGCGGAGTTCCCAAGGAACGCGACCGCCTTCCACCTCCACGTCGGGGGCGGTGACCCACCGGGTGCGAGCGCCAAAGCTCCTGTCGACGCGGACCCCTCGATCTCGAGCACCGAGGCACCAATGGTGGTGGCCGCCTTCAACGGGGCCTTCAAGATCGATGCGGGGGCGGGCGGCATGATCGTCGACGGCGTCACCGTGAGCCCGATCCTTCCCAACAAGGCAGCGGCGGTGGTCTACGACGACGGCAGCGTGGACGTGGGCACCTGGGGTGTCTCTGTCCCAGCCAAGGACCGCACGCCCGTGGCCGTGCGAGAGAACCTCCAACTGTTGGTCGACAATGGCGCGATCACCGCTGCTGCTCGGAACAGTTCCGATGCCGTGTGGGGAGCTTCGGTCTCCGGAGCGGTCAGCGCGCGTTCAAGTCTCGGAGTGGACAAGGACGGCAATGTGTTCTTTGCCGCGGCGATGTCCGCAGTGCCGCTCGATCTCGCTGAGGCACTCTCAGGTGTCGGCGTAGTGCGAGGGATGCAGCTCGACATGAATCCTGCCTGGATCTCGTTGGGGGTTGCCGATCGGCCCGGCGGAGGGTTGAGTGCGCGGGTGCCGGGGCAGAACCTGAGTCCCGGAGTCTTCACCAGCGGGTGGAGTCGAGACTTCGTCGCCGTCCTGGCGAAGCCCAACCGGTCATGCCATCTGGTGTTCCCAACGCCGGCGGGGTTGGCGGCCCCCGATCCGCCGATCCAACGGTGCGCGCCGGCTTCCGTTCACGGCACCTCCTGAACCGGAACGACGTGCTTGGTGTTCATGGCCGTACTGCAGTGGCTACCAGCTGCCAGCCGAAGGGGCTCTGGGGGAGATTCAGGCTGAACAGGCGAGAGAAGATCGAGGATCCGAGTTTCTGAAGCTTCGAGGGAGCCTCGGGGGAGCGCTTCAGCCGATTGACCAATCCTTGTCCCTGGGCAGCGATCAGGAACTTGTAGAGGTTAAAGAAGGGAAAGCCCGCCCGGTCCACCTCGATGTGGGTGTAGCCGGCCTCCTCGAGCACCCCACGGAGCCGAGGGGCGTCGAAGTGCGCGCGGTGGCCGATGTGACGATCGAAGGCCGTGCGGATTCCTCCCGGCACCGTCACGATGAGTCGAGCTCCTGAGGCGAGGTGGGCCGCCGCATTGCGAAGGAGCACCACCGGATCGTCGACGTGCTCGAGCACCTCTGAGCAGATGCCGAACGAGGCGTTCGTGGAGGGGGAGCCCTGGTCCTTGAGGAGATCAGCTACGACGAAGCGAGCGGGGGATCCTGAGGCGGCCGCCGCATGCTGGGCTCGCGCCACCCCGATCGTCGAAGCTTCGAGGCCGATCACCTTGGGATTGGAAAGCTGCTCTGCAAGCACCAAGGCCAGCTCGCCCTGACCGGCGCCGAAGTCGACGAGGACGGAGCCGGGGGGCACGTCACCTAGAGCTCGGAGGACGAGATCATCCCGATAGGCGTTGGCGGGATTCGCCAGCAGCGCCGCACCGTAGGTGTCCCAGTGGGCATCCCATTGGTCCTCGGGGTTGGTGTCCATACGTCCCTGAGGCTAGGGCCGAGGCGGCTCGGTGGGTCAGTGCTGATGTTGGCCGGCGTCGGTCTTGTTCGCGGAACGGGCCGAAATACCCTAGGAGTTTCCCTGAACTCGACGAGATCGCACCCTAGGTTTGAACCCATGACTCTCTCGCCGTCACACCTGCTCCGAGACAAGTCACGGGTGGGTATCACGCTCCTCTCGCTGGCACTTGTGTTCGCCGGTATCGCACTCCTGGTGCTCCCTGCGGGGAAGGTCGGTGGTGCGGTGAACCTCACCTATGAGGATGTGGTGGCCTCAAGTTTCGCCGGTGGTGTGGTCGATCCGACAAGTCCTGAAGAAACCCTCAAGGCCGTTGACTGCCTGTCTCTTATACACATCTGACGCTGCCGACGATACTCCTTGTGTAG
>CAWUMT010000009.1:0-14557 GCA_963923735.1 uncultured Acidimicrobiales bacterium | reverse complement strand
CCTCGGCGAGAAGCACGCCGGGAACCTCCACGGGCTGCTGGAGGGCCAGGAATAGCCCGGCACGGGCTCGCACATGGGTGGGCTCGCCGACCAGCTCCACTCCGTCGATGGTGATCGAACCTGAGGTGATCGTGGTGCCGGGTCTTCCCATGAGGGCATGGGCCAACGTCGACTTGCCCGAACCGTTGGGTCCCATGATGACGTGAACCTCACCGCTGTGGACCTCGAGGTCCACGCCGTTGAGGACCTGTCGGTCCGCCACCGTGGCGCAGAGTCCTTCGATCTTGAGGACGTGCTCGCTCACAGGTCCACCTCCACGTTGCCATCGACGATCCTGACCACATGGGTCGGCACCGGCTTGGTCGCAGGGAGTGAGCACGGGGATCCGTCCGCCAGACGGAAGGTCGCCCCATGGCGATCGCACTCGATCTCGCAGAGTGATCCGATGACCTCACCTGAGGAGAGAGGGAAGTTCTCGTGGCTGCACCGATCATCGAGGCAGTAGACCTCGTCGCCGAGGCGAACCAGGACGAGTGCACGTTTGCCCACGGTCACCGCCGTGGCAGCACCGTCCGCCAGATCTTCGAAGCGGGCAACCACGGTGCTCATCGCTCCACCCCACCTTCGAGGCGGGCTTCGAGCTCCGCGCGAACCCATGCGGCGGTACTCGTGAGGGTGGAACGCTCAAGGAGGTCTCGGAAGAATCCCCTGACCAAGAGGCGCTCGGCACTCTCGGGGTCCACGCCGCGCGATTCGAGGTAGTAGCGCTGGTCCTCATCAAGGGGACCCACCGATGAGGCGTGGCTGCACCGAACGTCGTTCTCCGAGATGTCGAGGTTCGGCACCGAATCGGCCCGGGCCTCGGTGGAGAGCAGGAGGTTCGCGTTCGTCTGGTTGGCGTCCGAGCGGACCGCACCGTGGCGGACCCGGATCACACCGGTGTAGATCGAGTGCGCCTCATCGTCGACGGCACCTTTGCAGAGCAGATCAGAATTGGTGCGCGGCGCCTGGTGATCCTGGACAGTACGGAGGTCATGGACCTGGGTGTCGGTGCCGAGGAAGGTTGAGCGCAGCACCGAGTTCGCCCCGCGACCGGCCAAGGTGACGTCAGTACGGATTCGGTCATAGCCACCACCGAGTCCCGCGGTGAGCTGGGTGATGGTGGCATCCTGGCCGACCTCAGACTTGACGGTCGCAAGGTTCCATGCGCCCGCTCCGAGATCCTGGACGGCTCCGTAGCCGAGCACGGCACGGTCTGCCACGATCAGCTCGGTGACGGGCACGTTGAGCGTGCTGGCATCCCCCCCGAGTGCGCACTCGATGATCTCAGCCTGCGCGCCTTGGCCGAGCCGCACGATCAATCGAGGGAAGTTCGAGCCTGTGCCCACGTGATGGAGCACCAGAATCGGCGCAACGACCACCGCGTTGGGCGCCACGTCGATGACAAGGCCATCGAGCATCGCTGACGTGTTCAATGCCACGACCGAGTCCTCGAGGTCCGCAAGACGGCCGAGAAGGTCACCGGCCTCGGGGTGCTCGCTCACCAAAGAGATCTGGACGCCTTGAGGTGCGGCGTCGAGCTCAGCAGGTCGGCCGGCCACCACGTGAAGGACCGTCCCAGCACCAATGGCGGGGGTCGGTTGGCGCTTTGCGTCGCTGGCCAGGTCCCGGTCCTCGAGGGAGAGGTCGTCGATGGGTGAATATCGCCAGACTTCTTCGGAGGAGCCGGGGAGCCCAGCGGATTCAAGAGCAGCCTTGGCCTCTGCACGGCGCGCCACGAGCCACTCGGGTCCACCGAGGGCGGCAGGCGTGAGGGCGGTGATCGACGGCACGGGAAGGCTCCTGGAGTGGACTGCGGGCGAACTGAGTGTAGTGGTGACCCACCGGGACCCGGCCGTGGGTGCCTAGGCTCTCGGCAGCCACCAAGGAGTCCGCCATGTCCAGCACCATCCCCACCTCATCGGTCATCTCCGTCGAGATCGAGGGGCATGTCGCCACCCTCTGGCTGGATCGCCCCGAGGCCCTCAACGCGATGGGCCCTGAGCTCTTCGAGGATCTCCCCGTGATCGTGCGCGCCCTCGATGCCGATGATGGGGTCCGCGCCATCGTGGTGGCCGCCAAAGGTCGCCATTTCACCGCTGGCCTTGACCTGGTGGCCATGGGCCCGCTGCTCATGGGAGGTGGTGGAGGGGGCGCTTCCTCGCCTGCCGAGCGCAACGCGGCGATGGTGGCCAACATCCATGGACTCCAAGAGGCGATGAGCGTGTTCGCCGACATCGACACGCCAACCATCGCCGCGGTCCACGGCGCGTGCATCGGTGGCGGGGTCGACCTCATCGCGGCCTGCGACGTGCGCTTTGCCTCAGCGGAGGCCACCTTCTCGGTGCGCGAGACCAAGATGGCCATCGTTGCGGACCTCGGATCGCTGCAGCGTCTTCAGCGAATCCTCGGCCACGGCCTGGTGAACGAGCTTGCCCTCACCGGCAAGGACCTCGATGCCGCTCGGGCACTCGAGATCGGTCTGCTCAACGGTTGTGCAGAGACTCCCGAGGACGCCTATGCACTGGCCCGTGCGTGTGCCGAGGAGATCGCGGCGAACTCTCCACTCGTGGTGCGAGGGACCAAGCGCGTCCTGCGGGAGTCAGCGTCGAGGCCGATCGACGAGGGACTCGAGCTCGTGGCCCAGTGGAATGCGCTCTACCTGCGCTCGAAGGATCTCGACGAGGCCATCGGGGCCTTCCTCGAGAAGCGGCCGGCGAGGTTCGAAGGCCGCTGAGTCAGCGGCCGAATCGCCACCAGCGACGGCCGGCCTTCTTGGCCTCAGCCTCACGCTCGGCGGTCACCTCTGCGAGGACCTTGGCGGCAACCTCATTGACGGCGTCCTCCGCCGAGTCGAGCACCGCAGTGATGTCTTCGGAGGGAACCTCTGGTGCCTCTTCGAGCTTGGGCTCGACTAAGGAGCCGTGCACCCAGCCGACGTCCGCGAGGCGGGGCACGTAACTCGGACAGTTCTCCGGGCAGCGCCAAGGTGCTTCAGGGGCCAGGTCGAGCACACAGAATCGTGCCGTCTCGCCGGAGTCATAGGTCCTCGACTGGAAGTGCTTGCACTCCTCGTTCATCGCCATGCCCCCATCGTGCCACTCTGGCGCTGGGGCTGCAGCGCAGCGATGCCTCTGGCGTGCACGGCTCTCAGCCGATCGAGCCCTCCATCTGGAGCTCGATCAGGCGAGACCACTCCACGGCGTACTCCATGGGCAGAGTCCGGGTCACCGGCTCAATGAATCCGTTGACGATCATGCCCATAGCCTGGGACTCCGACAGCCCTCGGCTCATCAGGTAGAAGAGCTGGTCGTCGCCGACCTTCGAGACCGTGGCCTCGTGGCCGATGGCCGCATCGCGCTCGGCGACCTCCATGTAGGGCTTGGTCTCGGAGATTGAGAGCTCATCGAGCAGCAGGGCGTCACAGCGAACGAAGGACTTCGCACCCTTGGCACCCTCGTCCACGTGGACGAGCCCTCGGTAGGTGGTGTTGCCACCATCCTTGGAGATCGACTTGGAGACGATCGTCGAGGTGGTCTCGGGGGCGAGGTGAACCATCTTGGCTCCGGCATCCTGATGCTGGCCTGCGCCGGCGTAGGCGACGGAGAGCACCTCACCGGAGGCCTTGGGGCCCATGAGGTAGACGCTCGGGTACTTCATGGTGAGACGTGAGCCGATGTTGCCGTCAATCCACTCGACGTGGGCCTCTGCCTCGGCTCGGGCTCGCTTGGTCACGAGGTTGTAGACGTTGTTCGACCAGTTCTGGATGGTCGTGTACGTAATCCGGCTTCCCGGGAGGGCCACGAGCTCGACCACGGCGGAGTGCAGCGAGTCCGTGGAGTACACCGGGGCCGAGCAGCCCTCGACGTAGTGCACCTGGGAACCCTCGTCCGCGATGATCAGCGTGCGCTCGAACTGACCCATGTTCTCTGCGTTGATTCGGAAGTAGGCCTGCAGCGGCATGTCGACTTTGACCCCGGGCGGGACGTAGATGAACGAGCCACCTGACCACACGGCGGAGTTCAGCGCCGCGAATTTGTTGTCGTTCGGCGGAATGACCGTGCCGAACCACCGACGAACGAGATCGGGGTATTCGCGCACTGCGGTGTCCATGTCGCAGAACAAGACGCCCTGTTCCTCAAGGTCCGCACGATTCCGGTGGAAGACGACTTCGCTTTCGTACTGTGCGGTGACTCCGGCGAGGTACTTACGCTCGGCCTCGGGGATGCCAAGCTTCTCGTACGTGTCCTTGATGGCCTGAGGGAGATCATCCCAGTCGTTGACCTGCTCGCCGGTGGGCTTGATGTAGTAGTAGATGTCATCGAAGTCGAGGTCCGGCATGTTGACGGCGAACCACGGCGCCATCGGGCGCTTGACGAAGCGCTGGTAAGCCGAGAGGCGGAAGTCCCGCATCCACTCGGGTTCCTTCTTGATCGCCGACATCTCGCGGATGATGTCCTCGTTCAGGCCCTTCTTGGGCTTGAAGACGTAATCTTCGGCATCGCTCCAGCCCAGCTGGTACTTGCCGAGGTCGAGATCTCCGATGGCCATGATCCTCCGGTCGTCGCTCCGTGGGGGCGGAATTTCACCTATCTGGATGGTAGCAACTCCCCCGCCACTGCCGATCGCTTGGTTCTGCTGCACGGAGCCGGGTTCCGGGCTGGCAGGATCAGGGGTCCATGGCCAGCCCGTCGCACCCTCCGATCCCTGAACGCCGTCCCGTCGAGATGACCATCCACGGCGATATCCGGGTGGATCCCTACGCCTGGCTGCGAGACCGCGAGGACCCCGCCACGATCGCGTACCTCGAGGCGGAGAACGCCTGGACCGAGACGGTGCTCGAGAACCTGGCTGAGGTACGGGGCCAGCTCTTCGAGGAGATCAAGGGGCGCATCGTCGAAACCGATCTCTCGGTACCCACCCGCCGAGGGGGGTGGTGGTACTACTCGCGCACCCAGGAAGGCCTCAACTACCCGATCCACTGCCGGCGACCCGTAACCAGCCAGCAGGTGCCACTCGAACCCGCGCAGGACGAAGACGAGTTCGTCCTCTACGACGAGAACCTTGAAGCAGGTTCGCACGACTTCTTCTCCGTCGGCATCCTCGGGGTGAGCTCCGACCATGGGACGCTGGCCGTGGCCACCGACACGGTGGGCAATGAGCGCTACACCCTCGAGTTCCGCCACCTCGACGATCGCAGGAATCCCGCTGAGCGCATTGAAGATGTCTCGTACGGCTTCGCCTTCTCCAAGGATGCGGCGTTCTGCTTCTACACCCGCGTCGACGAGGCGTGGCGGCCCCACCAGCTCTGGCGCCATCAGCTCGGGACTGACCCTGCAGCGGACGTGCTCATTCTCGAAGAACCTGACGCTCGCTTCAACATCGGCGTGGGCAAGTCGCGCGACGGAGCGGTGATCATGGTGTCGGTGTCCTCCTCGGCAACCTCTGAGACTCGCTGGCTCCCCGCAGACGACCCCACCTCGGAGCTGCAGACTCTTCTTGGACGTCAAGACGGGGTCGAGCACTTCGTGGAACACGGCATCGACGCCGAAGGGCGACGGTGGTGGCTGTGCGCCACCAACCAGGGCGGTGACCTCGACTTCCGTCTCGACGCCGCACCAGTCGAAGAGGGCACGATCTCCTGGACCACCGTGGTGCCCCATCGGCCTGGAACCCGCCTCGAAGGCATCGACGCCTTCTCCACTGCAGTGGTCCTCTCTGAGCGCGGCGAGGCGGAAACCTGGCTGCGGATCATCCCCGTCGATGGTGATCTGCGCGGTGGCGACCTGCTTGAGCGTTCGAACGTCGTGATGGCCGAGCAGCGTCCGCAGTCCACCTGGCTGGATGCCAACCCTGAGGCGGACGTCGCTCGACTTCGGATTGGACAGACGTCGTTGGTCGATCCGACCACAGTCGCCGAGATCGATCTAGAGACCCTGGTGATCACGGTACTCAAGCGCCAAGCGGTCAAAGGTCACTTCAATGCAAGTGACTATCGGACCTGGCGGGAATGGGCCACATCACCCGACGGAACCAAGGTGCCCATCTCCTTGGTGGCACGGCGAGACGTGTCGCTGCCTGCGCCGTGTCTTCTCTACGGATACGGGGCCTACGAGATTTCCATGGACCCGGCGTTCTCCCCCGGTCGTCTCGTCCTCCTGGATCACGGCGTGGTCTTCGCCATCGCCCACGTGCGCGGTGGTGGTGAAATGGGCCGACGTTGGTATGACGACGGCCACCTCGAGGCGAAGCGACACTCCTTCTCTGACTTCGCCGCCTGCGCAGATCACCTGCTCAACGAAGGAATCACGACCACCGCACAACTCGCGGGGAGGGGCGGCTCCGCCGGCGGTCTGCTAATGGGAGGGGTGGCCAACCAGTTCGGTGACCGCTTCGCAGGGATCCTGGCCGAGGTCCCCTTCGTCGATGCCCTCAATACGATGCTCGATCCCTCGCTTCCCCTCACGGTGGGTGAATACGAGGAGTGGGGGAACCCCACGGACGATGCCGCGGCCTACGCCACGATCAAGTCCTATGCGCCCTATGAGAACGTCACAGCAACCGCCGCGTACCCCGCGCTCCTGCTTACCGGAGGACTCAACGACACCCGGGTGGGGTTCTGGGAACCGGCGAAGTTCACTGCCCGGCTCCGCGAGGAGGTCCCCGGGGTAGAGGTCCTGCTCCGCATGGAGATGGGCGTGGGACATGGTGGTCCCTCAGGTCGCTACGACTCCTGGCGGGAGGAGGCTTTTGTGCTCGCCTGGGTCCTCAAGACGATCGGTGCGATCTGACCGAATTGGGGTGGCTCACGGGGCCTGCGTCGTTGTGGTCGGAGCCGTGGTGGTCGTCGGTGCAGTGGTCGTGCTCGGTGGCACCGTCGTGGTGGTCGTCGTCGGCATCGTCACGAAGCTGAGCTTCAAGGGAGCGGCAAACCCTGCAGGGAAGTTCACCGGAAGCGAGTTCATCTTGATCGTCACGTTGCCCGGTGCACCGAGCTCGACGTTGAGGCCGCCGGCATGCGTGAAACTCTGCGAGGAGCCACCCGCCACAGGACCGTTGAAGAGGATCTGGTTGTCCACGGTGGTCACCGTGGCCCAGCAGTCCCCCTGCGTGGCCGCAATCATCAGCATGAAGCGGGTACCGGGAACGAAGTAGGTGGCCGCATTGGCTGTGAAGCCAGGTTGGGGATCGAGCTTGGTGAGCCGGATCGTCGTCGTGGTCGTGGTCCGTTCCGAAGGTCGGGTCACCGGCGGGATCGTCGTCGTGGCCGTCTCGTGTTTGGATCCAGAGGTGCCGATAGCGATGCCGACGACGATCAGGATCGCCACGAGCAGAATTGCTCCGATGGCGGCGAGGACCTCGCGGTTCTGCAGGACGTGGCGATCCTGCATGCGCGAGATCGCCCACTTGGGGTCGTCGTGGTGGAGGGCGTGGCGGATCGCATGGCCCTTGGCATCCGTCTCCTCTGGCTCCTCTTCGAGTGGACCCTCTTCGAAGAATCGGCCGGTCGGAGGTGGGACGTCAGAGCGGATCAGTGACCCGGGGTGCGGCTGGCGAAGCTCCTTGGCCTCATCCTCGCTCAGGATGCGCACCGAGGGTGTGGGCGGCCGCATGTCATCGAGCGTGTGGAGGGCGTTGCGGTAGTGATCGATCGAGTGGATCTCGTCACGTTCCCGACGCCGGAGGGCAAAGACGACCGCGCCGATCACGGTACCCAAGAGCAGCAGGATGATCAGAACAGTCCGCATCAGGCTCCATTCAACCCGATGGGTCGCAGCATCGGGAACGCGCTCAGGTGCGCATGGCCCAACGGGGCCGCAATCCCTCAGGGATGTCGGCCACGGTGGGGTTCTGGCGGTCGCGCTCGGAGACCACTGGGTCACTCACGCCCCAGTCGGCGCCAAGAGCGGGGTCATCGAAGGCCACACCGAGCTCATCGTCAGGGTTGTAGTACCCGTCGACGAGATACCAAAGGAGCAGGTCGGTGTGGGCGGCGAATCCGTGCGCCACGCCCGGGGGGATGAACAGGCCACGCTCGACCTCGCCATCGAGGTCGATCTCCATAACGTTGCCCTCGGTCGGTGAGCCCACTCGAAGATCCGCCAGGACCACCCGGGCTCGGCCCCGCAGCACGTACCAGTAGTCCGCCTGGTGCAGGTGGTAGTGGAGACCCACCAGGGAGTTGGCCACCTTCTCCGAGCGATTGCCCTGGATCATCTCGCGCCCCTTGGGCAGCCATTCGCGGCGGTAGGTCTCAACGAAGCGGCCTCGGTCGTCACCGAAGGCTCGGGGCTCAAGAAGCACCACGTCCTCGATGGTCACAGGAAGAAAGGTGGGGGCAGGCATGGGACGAATCGTAGTTGGCCCCGCACTGCGAACTCAGGCTCTGCGTTCGCAACTCACGCCGAATAGGAGCCGTAACCGCCGCGGAAGAAGAGCAGAGGCTCACCCGGATGCAGCACGAGGTCGAGGACCTTGGCGATGACGACGTGGTGGTCTCCGGCGTCGTGGACCTCGGCGATCTCCACCTCGAGCCACGCCAACGCTCCCTCGAGCAGGGGGGCACCGCCTTGTGATGGGGTCCACCCCACGCCAGCGAACTTATCCGCCCCCGATTCAGAGAAGGCCCGCGCCAAGACCTCCTGGTCGTCTCGGAGGATCGAGAGGCCGAGCACGGGGGCCGAGCGCATCTTGGGCCACGACTTCGAGGTCTTCGCCGGGCAGAACAGGACCAGTTCAGGCTCGAGGGACACTGAGGCGAAGGACTGACAGGTGAAGCCCGTCGGTGCGCCCTCCACCGACGCCGTCGCCACGACGAGGCCGGTGGCGAAGTGTCCGAGAACCTCGCGGAAGCGAGCCTGATCAAGGCGCGAGCGCTCCATCGTCCCGAGGTTCCTCAAGCCCCGATGGTGAGCGAGGTTCCCTCTCGCGCGGCGAAGACGGACTCAAGGCGCTCGGCACCGGGCAGGGTGGCTGCCAGGGTCTCGAGACTGGCCAGACGGTCGTCGTCGTGGCTCGGATCGTGGTGGAACAACGCCAAGGACTTCGCCCCGCACGTCGCCGCGACGTGGACGGCATAGGCGATGGTCGAGTGCCCCCAGTCGGATTTCGCCGCAAACTCGATCTCGTCGTACTGCGCGTCGTGGATCAGGAGATCAACTCCGTTGACGAGTTCGAAGACCGTGGGAGCGATCGTCTCGCGATCGAGCGGTGCTTGGTGGTCAGGAAGGTACGCGATAGATCGGCCCTGGGACTCGATTCGATACCCAATGGTGTGCCCCGTGTGTGGCACTGCTGCAGCGCTGACCACAGCGTCTTCGAGGACCACGGGAGTGTCGGGCATTTCGGTGAGTTCGATCTCCCCACGAAATTCGGTCAATGAGACGGGGAAGAACGGTCGACGCACGATGTCGGGCAGCGTCTCAGCCAGCGAACGTCCGTCGATGGTGGGGGCATAGGCCTCGATGCGCGCCCCAGGATCCTCGAGCGGGGAGAAGAACGGGATCCCGAGCAGGTGGTCGTAGTGGTAGTGGGTGATGAACAGATGCGCCCGGAGCGGACGGCCGTGGGCCACCAGCTGGGGACGAAGCCACGCACCCAGCGCCCGGAGGCCGGTTCCGGCATCCAGAATGATCGGCTCGTCGGTTCCCGTGTCCACAAGCACGCAGGAAGTGTTGCCGCCATAGGTGTTGTAGTGCTCGCCTGAGCACGGGCACGAACCCCGAGTACCGAAGAACCTCACGTCCACGAGACCCAACCTACTTCTCCCACGAGCGGTACTTTCGAGGCGTGGACCACCTGCGAATCAACCTCGACGGACTCGAGTTCCATGCACTGGCCGCAGGGCCAGAAGAGGGCCACCTCGTGGTGCTGGCCCATGGGTTCCCGGACTCCTCGACCACCTGGGTCGATCTTCTTGATGCGCTCGGATCGGCTGGCCACCGGGCAGTCGCCCTCTCGATGCGGGGGTATGCACCAAGTGGCATTCCCCTCGACAGCCCGTCAGAGCCCGCCCGCCTCGCACTCGATCTCCTCGGAGTCGCCGACAACCTTCGGCCCGACGAACACTGCTCGATCATCGGTCACGATTGGGGAGCGATCGCTGCGTACGGTGCAACGCAGATCGCACCAGAACGCGTCGACCATCTCGTCGCAATGGCCGTGCCACCCATGCCCGCGGTGCTCCAGGCGATGCAGGATCCCGCCCAACTCGAGCGCAGCTGGTATCTCTTCGCCTTCCAAGAGGAGGGCTACGAGGCATCAGTCCGACAGGACGATTTCAAGCTGATCCGGGACCTGTGGACCACCTGGTCACCGTCGCTGCCTCCCGGCGAGGACCTCGAGGCAGCGATCGAGGCCATCAGAGACCCGCTTCGCACCACCGCGGTGCTCGACTACTACCGCGCCATGTTGGATCCGACCCGGCGTGATCCTCGAATCGCGTGGGCCGCTGCGAAGCTCGAAGAGCCCTTGAGCGTCCCGACGCTCTATCTCCACGGACGACTGGACGGCTGCATGGGGCTCGACTCGATCGGTGCGGTCGAGGGACTGCTCCCCGAGGGTTCGATAGTCGAGATCTTCGAGGACGCCGGTCACTTCCTCCATCTCGAAGAGCCCGAGCGAACGGCCGAACTGGTGCTCTCGTTCCTTGGACCCTCAGGCCAACCGAAGGCCTGAAGCCCGACGGACGATCAGCCCTTCGGCGATCATCACTTGGGTCTGCTGGGCCACCCGCTCTGCACCAAAGCGTTCGTCGAGCTCAGCGGACCACGCGGGGTCAGTGCGCTCCTTGCGGGCGGCGTCGAGAATCAGTCCGCGCAACTGGCGATCCGAACCTTCGAAGCGACCCTGCGGCCGTGATGTCCCCGCCGTGGTGCGCGCCGGATCGGGAGACGCGAACCCCGAACGCGCCCAAGCACACGAGCGGCGCAGGGTGCAGTCGCCGCACTGAGGCGTCGGACGACACGTGAGGGCACCGTGATCCAGCATCGCCTGGTTGTGCCGCCAGGCCTCTCCGGGTGGCACCAGCAAGTCCGCAATCTGTTGGGTCTCCTTTGCCCTCAAGGGTTCGCCGGTCACCGCTCGGGAGATGATCCGGGCCACGTTGGTGTCCACCACTGCGGCATCGACCTCGAAGGCGAAGGCCTGGACTGCTCGGGCGGTGTAGGGGCCGATCCCCGCCAGCGCCTCGAGCTGCTCAAGGGAACTTGGGACCACTCCCCCATGGCGCTCGACGATCTGTGTGGCGCACCGATGGAGGGCGACAGCCCGGCGGTGGTACCCCATCCCCTCCCAACGCCGCACGATGGCTGCCTGTCCGGCACGGGCAGCTGCCTCGGGCGTGGGGAGCGCGTCGAGGAACGACTCCCACGCAGGGATCACCCGGCTCACCTGGGTCTGCTGGAGCATCACCTCGGCGACGAGGATGGCCCAAGGGTCTCGAGTGTGGCGCCAGGGCAGGTCGCGGACGACGACGAGTCGTTCGGCCAGCCGCGCCCGCCAACGACGCAGCCGAGCGAGCTCAGTCCCAGACGTCGTCGCCGTAGGGACGCGCACGCTTGGGGGCGAAGTCGCGCTTCCAGACCATGGCGCGACGACGGAAATAGCAGACCTCGAGACCATCCTGGTTGAAACCCTTGGTCTCGACTGAGACGATGCCGCGGTCGTTCTTGGACCTCGACTCAACCTTGTCGAGCACGCGCGTCTCGGCATAGATCGTGTCGCCATGGAAGGTCGGGTTCTTGTGCTGAAGCGTCTCGATCTCAAGATTGGCGATGCACGAGCCCGAGACGTCCGGCACGCTCATCCCGAGGACAAGGGAGTAGACGAGGTTGCCCACAACTACGTTGCGCTTCTGAACGGTCTCGTGCTCGGCGAACCATGCATTGGTGTGCAGCGGGTGGTGGTTCATCGTGATCATGCAGAAGAGATGATCATCGGCCTCGGTGATGGTCTTGCCGGGCCAGTGCTTGTAGATGTCGCCCGGCTCAAAGTCTTCGAAGTAGCGCCCGAAGGGGCGGTCGTAAGTCGTCATGACACCATCGTGGCGGCTCGGGGACCTTCGGTCCAGCCTCAGGGCATCGGCCGGGTTGAGAAGGAGACCGAGCCACCCTGGACCGGGGCGCCGTCGATGACGAGACGCCAGGTGTAGCGAGCACCGGGAGGGAGCGGGACGGGACCCAGGTTGATGGCCATGGGAAGGTCCACCGGCACGCCTTCGGGCAGGCCCTCGGGGATCCCGACGGAGAAGTCCCCACGGATCTCGAGCATCTGGGGGCCCTCAGGGGTGTCGATCTGGACCGGACGACCGTCGGCGTCCTCCAAGAAGAGCTCCCAGTGGTGCTCGGCGTTGAGCTCATGCCAGCCCACCTCGAGCTTGATGGCCACCGCGGAGGGTGCGGGGTCTGGTCCTGTGATGGACCAGCCACCACCGAGGATGTAGAGCTTGCCTTCGGCCACCTGGGCCGAGTCGGCCAACATCATCGTCACTTCCATGGAGGCGACCCTAGTTCGCCCCCTCGGCTTCGCCTCAGGCAGGCAGTTCGGGCAACTGCTGCCGAGCGATGGTCCCGCGACGGTGGCGGATCTTCCACCCCTCCTCGGTGCGGACGAACTCATCGTCGTAGTGGCCAAACACGTCGATCCACAGCTCGCCGCCGAGATCCATCATCCCGTGGAAGTAGGTCCTCGAGGTGGCCACGTCCCCATTGAGGTGGGTCACCGTGTTGGACATGCGGTGATAGGTGTGGGCCATGTCCTTGTGAGCGGCGTCCATGAAGGTCACCACCTCGTCAGGCGAGCGGAACACCCCGACCTCGCCGTAGTCGACCACGCAGTCGTCAGAGAAGCAGGTGCGCAAGAGCGAAGAGTCCTTGAAGTCGATCCCCGTGGCGTACGCGTTGACGACCTCGAGGATCGCCGCCTTGTCCTCGGCTTCGCCCATGTTCCCCTCCTTGAGGGCCGCTGACGCGACCCCTCGGGCGCACAGCCTCGCACAGGCTGGGCCGCTCAGTGGGTCTGTGGAAGGCTTGGCGCCATGGCGCACGACGAGGAGCACAGCCTTCGAGGACTCAGGGACGATCTCTATCGTCGTCCGCTCTTCACGGCCCTCGACCGCCTGGGTCTCGCCGAAGGATGGCGATGTGCGGACGTTGGCGCCGGCTCAGGCGACGTCGCCGTCGAGCTCGGCCAGAGCGTGGGGCACACTGGGCGCATCTACGCGGTCGACATCGATCCTGCGGCCCGCGATGCGGTGGCCGAATCGGCGGCCGCCTTCGCCCAGGTGATCGCACTCACCCAGAGCGTCGAAGAGTTGACCCTCCCCGAGCAGGTCGATCTTTGCTTCTGCCGCTTCCTCCTCCTCCATGTGCACGACCCCCTCGTGGCCCTTCGCTCGATGGCCTCTGCCACGCGTCCGGGTGGCTGGGTGGTGGCCCAAGAGCCGATCACCTCGGCCGGGCGCATCGACGGCGTGGCGTTCTCCATGCCCGGGGCGCGCCACCCCGATGTGGGAGCCGAGCTGCCGGGCCTCGTGCGTGCCGCCGGTCTCGAACTGGTCGACGCCTGGAGCGAATCACCCGCAGGGGCGGGTCCGGGGCCGCTGGCCGACTACCTCGCTGAACTCACCGGCGTTGATCCCGGAGATGCCTCGGTGGTGCTCCCTCCCCTCGTGACCGTGCTGGCTCGCCGGGCCTTCTGAACCATCTCGCAGCGTCAGCGCTAGATTCATCCCCATGGCAACTGACCGGCCGGTAACTCTTGAAGGGGCCCGCGTGGCCGTCACCTGTGCGCGTGGCGTCGTCGACGCGGGGATCGCAGCGCTCAAGGAGGGTGGCGGCATCGACGCCAACCAGGTGATCGCCTATGACCTCGCCCATGCCGCGTCTGCAGTGGCCATCGCGGAGAGCGCCATCGATTACGGCGCGCTCGGCGAAGACGAGGCGGCCCTTGCGTGCGCCTTCGTCGCTGACGCGGTACGAGACCTCGCCCAGCGTCTTGTGGGCCGCGAACACCACTTCGGGGTCACCGCCGAGTGGATGGCACCTGCGGCCGACTTCGTGGCTGCCGGGTGCGACCCGGCCTTCCTCGCGGGGCTGTGCGGCATCGAGGGTTCCCGTCAACTCGACGACTCTTTCGAGTTGGTGCGCGACACGTTCCACCGTTTCGCAGAGGAGCAGGTGCGCCCTCGGGCCGAGCATATTCATCGGACCAACGGCGACATCCCTGAGGAGCTCATCGGCGCCTTAGCCGAGATCGGTGGCTTGGGGCTCTCGGTGCCCGAGGAGTACGGCGGCTTCGCCACCGGTGGCGACGAGGACTACATCGGCATGGTGGTGGCCACCGAAGAGCTCACCTGGGGGAGCCTGGGCATCGGCGGCTCGCTGATCACCCGACCCGAGATCCTCACTCGAGCGCTCGTCAACGGCGGCACCGAGGAGCAGAAGCACCGCTTCCTCCCTCGTCTGGCCACCGGCGAGATTCTCGCTGCGGTGGCGGTGACCGAGCCCGACTTCGGCTC